>NZ_CANLRP010000046.1 GCF_947493425.1 uncultured Microscilla sp.
GCTTGCAAAGCACAAGGTTTCGATCGGGCGTGGAGACACTGCCCTCCGAGGGCAAGCTCGGAGCAGGCGAGGCGGAAATATGGTTTTTTGGGGTATATTCTCCTAAATATTCTTTTATAAGAAAACCCTGCTGTTTGTTTTGATAGGTACCTGGTTGTTTTAAGTGTTCTGAAGAGAACTTGAAACTTTTTAATATACAGAAGTCTCCAACCTTTACAAGACAGGCTTTCTAGTCGAATGGCTAAAAAAATCTGGATGATGATCCCGCCTGAAGCTTGCGGCTGGTTGCTCGTTTCTTGCAGCTATCATCATTACCCACTATACCTCCCTGAACAGTTTCCAATAAAAAACTCACCCCAAGCAATGCTCAAGGTGAGTCTACGATCTATCAAAATCCTATTGGAATGATTTTATGTTCAGGAAATTTTTGATCTCATTTTTGCAAAAAACAGAAAGAAGGACTTTCCTTGTTTTTTGTAGTAAAAACAAGGCGCTTCTTTCTGTCAAACTTTCAATCACTATTCACTACTAACTACAGTCAGAAAGGCGACCGCAGGCTGCCTTTAAAAAAACTAAGCAGGCTGTTGCCCCAGTTACAAACCTACCCATAATGGTGGTAGTTTTCATACAGTTGTACCGGACAAGAAGTGGGCAAAACAAAATTTTGGCAATTACTCCTTTTTGTTTGGTAAAAAAAGCTTGGGAAAGTTTGTTTTTAACCATTTTTTTAGGCTGTTGCGGTCAGGAGAAGCCTCATAGACGCTTGCGAGATAGGCATAAATTCCTTCAAAAATTGCTCGATTGGCATCTTGTGCTACTTGCTGCCTAATGATAAGATCGTCTCGATTGCTTGCCAGCTTGCGTTTGTACCGGGCAAAAGCCTTGGTTTTGTATGCCTGCCCATAAGCATCTTCTAAAGCATGTATGATTTCTTTTAAGTCTTCTCTGCGTTCCCCTTTGATGTTTTCTATGATCAAGGGTCTAAACCAAGCCACTTTTACAGGTTTGGCTCCCTTTTCTTTTGGTAGAAAAAAAAGGGCACTTTTGCTGTTTGCTAAAGATTTGGCTGGAGGTAAGATGGTTTGGTCAAAAGAGAGGGTTATTTTTTCTTTATCGACTTCTTTGGGCAACGAGTAAACCACTTTTTGCCCTTGACGAAGGTAGACCAAGTAAAAGTTGCCTGCCTCTGGAAAGGCTTTTTTTGCTACATACAAGCGTGCTTTTTTGCCAAAAAACGCCACCGGTCTTACTCCTTTTATTAATGCCGTACTTGCATCAGCAGGTGTACCAGTAAGCCACATTTTGAAACTCAACAAGGTTTCGACCACCTCTAAGGCTTCCTCTTCTCCTCTAACCGATAGCCTGCTTACTTTGGGAACTACAAGTTCAGATGCTAAAGCCATCAACTCACTGCCTCTGGTTGACTTTGCCTTGCTTGGGCTCAGCATAAAAGGAGCTACCCCTTTGCGGTAAATATGTACATACCCTTTTAAGTCTTGAAAAACAATATTTGTTGTGGGACTTATTACATCTCCTTTTTTTAGTATTTTTTTCTTTTGTGTTTTGCTGTCCATTGCCCAACATTTGGAAGCAGGGCTTACGGAAATTACCCGCCATTGAGCTTGCACGGTTGCTATCTGTAGACAAAAAATCACAAATATTAAATATTTCATAGATTTCATTTTTGAATTGATGTTTATATTTACTTGTGGGCTTTGTTGCCTGAGTCAGGCTATATAAAACCTGTTTTACTGTGTATTTATAACTAATGACTTTTCTTATTTCTATCTCAGTGGCTCCCAACACTATAAGTTTGACATAGTGATGGTACATTTCTCAGGCTGCAACATCCTCGTTTTTTTGACTCTGAAAAAGCACTCTTTTGTACTCGATCCACTGCTTGTTGCTCATACAATGTAAATAGGCGGCTTTCAAAGCATTGTTTTCTGAGTCTTTTGGCAAACGCTCTTGCAAGTCTTCAGCAAAAAGGTATACATACCAACCCCACGCTCTTGACCTTGGGGTAGCATTATAGCTATTGATGGCATAGTTTATTCTTTGTTCATTTAATTCAGATAAATGGTCTGTTTGGTGCATTGACTGGCACATAATGGCAGCGGTGAAATCTTGCCACCAGGTTTGGTCAAGGCTGGTTTTTTCAAATATTTTTTTGGTTTCCAGCAAAAAATCATCCCCCCAAACTCCTTGATGTCGCCCCCATGACCACAACAAGCTTCGTATGATCCTCACAAAATCATGTCTGACCTTTTTCCCTGTAATATTTGTTACTTTGTCTGGCAAAACTACCAATAGGTCGCTGATGTTATTCATTGCCTTAAAAATTGAATATTGAACCAAAAACATTGTGCCTGGTTTTCTGCCTATACCTGCCAGGTTTCAAAAGCCTGATGAGTAATTAAAGACACTTCTTATGAGAAAGCATCTACCCAAAAGACGTTTTGTTTTGGGTACAAAACCTTTTTCAGAACAGACACAAACAGGACTGACTGGAAGAAAAAAAATAGACATTTAATATTTTTTGTACAGGCACTTTTTGTCCTTTTGAAAAGTTGGATACACCTATATTTTTGTTGAAATTCACCAGTAATGGTTCATAATACCAGCAGGGCGCTATCATATCACATTGATTTTTAAAAACTTGCAAACATAATGGGTAGATACGTTCTAATTGATATTGAATAGTCAATTCGTGTAAGCATTTACCCTGTACAACACCATATAGCAATTGTTTATGTCCATTGAACCAGAAATGGCAATAACACCCTGCCAGAGCTCATCACACCGTTGCTTGAGGTGTTCGTTGCTGCTTGTTTCGACCTAAGTTTTTTTTTAAAGATGCGTTTCTCTCAATATTTCGTCTTGCTTGCTTATAGTACTTTTTTAAGTTTTCTGGCAATAAACCACTCCTCACAAGCACAATTTGTAAGAGCTAGCTTAGATTTACCCGCAGGAAACTCAAGTTGGGGAGATTATGATGGAGATGGAGACTTGGATTTGGCTATAGCGGCTCCTTCTGTGGGAGTAAAAATATACCAAAATCAGGGAAACGGCCCCTTGAGTGATGCTGGCATTCAGGTAAACGCGCCTCACTCTTTCCCTTCTATAGAGTCAGGTGCCTCTGTATTTTGGTTTGATGCCAATAATGATGGGAAACTCGACCTGTTAGTCAATGCTGCTCAGACCTATATCTATGCTTTTGGCACCAATGGCCACTTAGACCAGATGGCAGACATCACTGCCTTGATTACAGCCCATGTCGATGTATCGTTTGACACGGGTGATTACGACAATGATGGCGACCTGGACTTGCTTGCATCGGGTGGTGACAATGACGATAAGGAAACCATTTTGCTGGAAAATCAGCAAAAATTTGCCTTCTCTAAGGTTACACTCATCGACAACGAAGCTACGCTCATTAACACCAATATCCAATGGATCGATTACGACAACGATGGCTACCTGGACATTTTGCTGGCCACTTTACAAAAAGGGGCAGCACCCAATTCGCCTTATCAAACTCCTCAAGCAAGAATTTTAAGAAATAATGGGCAAGGCAACTTTAACGACGCCATTCAGTTTCTTGCAAGCGAGCCAAGCCATTTAGATGCAGGAGACTTTGACGGGGATGGTAATATAGATGTGGTGGTTTCAGGAAGTAACATAAATGGAGTGGTTACCAAAATTTACCACAACAAAGGAGATGGTAAATTTCAGGATACTTTTATTACAAGTACCAGGGTTGTTTTTACTTGGGGAGATTATGACAATGATGGCGATTTGGATGTATTGGGTCAGGAAACTGTGCTCCGAAACGACGGAAACAATATATTTACAGAAGTAAGCCACGGCAATGTATTTACTCAGCCTCAACTGGTAGATTATAATGGAGACGGTAGATTGGATGTATGTGACCAGAACGTTGCCACCAACAACTATATTTACCGAAGCATTGCCGACAAGGTAAACAGCGGAGTCCCAACCGTTCCTACCAACCTAAGTGTTTCTCTACAAGATAATCAAGTCGCTTTTGCCTGGAGCAAATCAACCGACCAGGAAACCTCGCAAGATGCCCTTAGTTATAATTTGTATGTAGGCTTGGCTCCTTTTACCGAAGATGTGCTCTCATCTGAGTCTATCAGCGATCCTACTTCGCTATTTTATGGGGCAAGAAAGGTAGTAAGACCAGGCAATGCAGGCTATAAAAATTATTTTATTTTGGTTGACCTACCTAAGCCAACAGGTATACAAACCTATTACTGGAGCGTACAAGCCATAGACCAAAATGGGAAAGCTTCTTTTTTTGCCCAAACCCAAAGCTTTGATTTTAAGCCCCTTCCAGTTACCCCCACTGGCTTGCAAGCAGAAACAGACGAGGCTGGCAAAATAAAAATTACTTGGGCAGCTGCCACCAACCAGTCTGAGCCCTCTTATATTGTGTATCGTTCTTTGTCTTCCAGTGGTAGTTATGAAATTGTAGACACTGTTCCCTCTAGTGGCTTTCCTAGCGTGTCTTCACCCACCCAATATATAGACGATAATACCAATTTGACCAACCATACTACTTACTACTATAAGGTGCAAGCATTTAACAAGAGAGGTCACTCTGGGTTATCGCTGCCGGTGGTAACAACGAGTAACCTACAGGTGTTTAGTTGGGCAAAAAAAATGAACATTGACGCTTCTCTGAATGGCAAAGCGCTGACTTGGGGAGATTATGACAATGATGGTGACCTGGATTTACTCGTGATGGGCAGGGGAAGCAAACAAGGGGAGAATATGCTTCAAAATTTATTGTATACCAATCACAATGGGCAAGGTTTTTCTTTGGCTTCTACCATCAACAACCTCCCTCTTTTGGCCGAAGGAAATGCTGCCTGGGGCGATTACAATGGGGACGGTTTTTTAGATTTGGTCTTCACTAGTAGTTTTAGTACATCATTGACTCAGGTGTTTAGGAATGAACAAGGAAAATCATTTAAAAACAGTAAAATAACTGCGCTGCAAAACAAAGGGGCAAGCACTGCATTATGGGGCGATTATGACAATGATGGAGATTTGGATTTGGTAATTTCGGGGGAAGAACCAGGGGCGGTAAACATTAGCTTCTACAGAAATGAACGTGGGCTAAGTTTTGTCGACGAAGGAGACAAGGGAGTATTGGGAATAAGCAATGGAGACATAGAGTGGGGAGACTACGACAATGATGGGGATTTGGATTTACTGATTGGGGGGGTTAAGGATGATGCCGACAGCTCCTCTATCAATGTATATATCAATAATGGAAGTGGTGGGTTTTCTTTGCATGAGTTTATTGCCTGGGGAGGAGGCTACGGCAGCGTTCGATGGGGAGACTACAACAATGATGGCTTTTTAGATATACTGGTTGCGGGATCAATTGCACCAGGGTTGGGTACCTCTAACGTAAAAATATTCAAAAATATGCCTCTAGGGGCAGGACGAACTTTTGAAGAGGTAGCCACTTCGTTTATAGCAGTACAAGGGGTAGCCTGTTGGATAGACTACGACAATGATGGGGATTTGGATGTGTTGGTGAATGGAGCAAAAGTAACGGGTAGTTTTAGCGATGGTGAAAGCAAACTTTATAGAAATAATGGCAATGATTCTTTTGTTGAAGATACAGCATTTGGCATTTTTGAAAAATTTTATCGGGATGATTTAAGCAAGGAAATCACTCCTTATGGTGGTCATGTTTCGCCAGGAGACTACAACAATGACGGGAGTATAGATTTTGCATTGGCAGGTACCTTTCTGGAAACTGCTTCGTCTTTTGGTAATTTGTACGGTGCTTATGTGTATAAAAACGAAGCTGTAGTACCCAACACTGCTCCTACCGCTCCTACCCAACTGCAAGCGACTGTAGTTAACAATACAGTAACTCTGGCCTGGGGCAAATCTACAGATGCACAAACCCCACAGGTAGCCCTTACTTATAACTTACGCATAGGAACCAGCTCTCAAAAAGATGATGTATGCCCTTCTATGGCCAACCCCACCACGGGCCTTCGAAAAATTTCCCGGAGAGGGTTTCAGGGCAACCAAAAAACACTGCGGGGGCTAGCCCCTGGTATTTATCACTGGAGCGTACAAGCATTGGATCATAGTCTGGTAGGCTCGGCTTTTGCTCAGGAACTGACTTTTAGGGTGGTAACCGCCCCCGCAATTCCTAATAGCCTCACTGCTACTCCCCGTAGTTCATCCTCTATAGTACTTGCCTGGACAAGTCTATCCGATGCCAACAACTTTTCTGAGTATATCATAGAAGTATCGCAGGACAACAATGCCCACTTTTTACCTATTGACACCATTACAAGCAATAATCGCCAGCATGAAGTCGATGGACTCAACGAAAATACTACCTACTTTTTTCGCATTCGGACAGTAAATACTGCAGGCAATGGTACCAGTGGCGAAGCTTCTGCTACTACCAACAATCTGCCACGTGCTCCTATTCAGCTCAAGGCGGTTGCCACTTCTGCCTCCGAGGTACAACTTTCGTGGCAAAATGTGGCAATTTCAGAACAAGGATTCATTGTAGAACGCAAAAGCATACGGAGCAACCATCTGTACATATTTCAAGATTCTTTGACTGGTACAAACCTCACTCAATATATTGACAACAAGGAAGTAGTGGGCAATGTTACCTACACTTACCGAGTATTTGCCTACAATGTCAATGGACGCTCCACCTCGCCCAACGAAACTTCAGCAACGCCTCCCAGTTATTTAAGTATTGTACCTCCTGCCAAGCCTCCCATCGTTGCCAGTCCAGTATCGCCCACGCTTATTTTTTTGTCCTGGCAATACAATTCCGAAAAAGCCCATTATTTTAGCCTTGAACGGTCTTCTGAGAAAGATAGTTTAAACTATCAATTGATAGTTATTTTGAATGCAAAAGCAAACAGTTATGAGGATAACACTGTGGATGACAGCATAGTATATTACTACCGCCTGAGAGCAGTAGGATCAGGGGGGTATTCTGATTTTTCAAACATTGCCTTTGCCAGAGCAGAATGTAATTTGCCTATTTTTGTATCTCTTGCTGATAATCAAACCCAACAAGTATGCAATGGACAAGGCAGTAAATTGATAGCCACCACAAGTATAAGCGATCCAAAATATCAATGGACTAGTGCATTGGGTACTAAATTCCTATCACATTATTCGGAATCTTTAGCTCGCTTACTTTACTTCAAAAAGTTTGCGTAGCTTTGGCTATGTGCACTTTTTGAAGTGCGTCAGCAAACAAAATACCCTCGAATAAATAGCGCATTTATTTAATCCCCAATGCACTAGTTACGGCGTAGAAATTCCTCATGCCAACCTTCCCTTTTATCTGGCGCAAGAAACAGGAATTTATGCCTGCCAAATATCAGCTCAGGGTTGTGTGCAAACCACCAACCGAGTCATCATCTTAAAACAAAGCATAAACCATGTAGAAATTGCCCTGGAACAAGACACCATACGAACCTTTGCATCTCAAGCTGACCGTTACTTTTGGTACTATAACTATGAGGAAGTACAACAAACTCAAGAAAACTATTTTATTCCCAAAGTACCTGGCAGCTACCACTTGGTCACAGAAAACAACGGTTGTACAAATAGTTCCAACGTGATCTATTTTAGTGTAAACGGACTGGATAATCAGGATATATCTGCACAAATGCAAGTGGTTTATAACCACTCAAGCCAAACTCACCAGCTTGTGATGAACACGCCCATTCAAGGGGACTACCAGCTATGGCTTAGAAACACTCAAGGGCAACAGGTATACGTAAAACAAGGCAAAAAACAATTCAGTACATTGAAAGAAAGCATTGACTTTACTAACCAGCCCTCAGGTATATACCTGCTCGAAATAGTCATAGGAAGATACTATGGGGTAAAAAAAATACTCTGCTTCAAGTAAATGTGTTGCTCAGGTTTCAATGATTGTATCATCCATCAAAAGTCTTTAAAAATCAGAGCAAAGTCTGTTTGACTCTGACAAACAACCTCTGCGGTTTGACTATTTTTACTAACAACGCATCCAGACTGAACAAATGAATTTCTATGGGCTTACTTAAATATTCAGGCTTTTTCTTTTGGTGTCTTTTTTACACACAACCAAGTCATTCTCAAAGCCATTTTTATAAATTTGAGGTGGCGCTGGATAAAAAAAGTACTTCAGACAAGAACTAACAATCGCCACAGTTTGAAGGTGCAAATCACACTCAACCAAGGTATTTTTTATTGCCTGCACAGATGTTTACCACACGTACACATCCACCAAGTAAAAACTATGCACAGGGTTTTCTGATACACAGTCAAACACAAATCATTAATAATTTAGGAGTTTACCTGCAAAATGAACCTATCGGCTTCTCACATCGGCTTGGAGCAATCATTATTAAGGAGTTGTAAGCTATTGGTTTCAAGCGATAAGCAACAGCAAGTTACTAATCATCAATGCTTTGTGTAAATTTATTATATAAAACTAATTTTGTCTTAATGCACTAAAATATATATTTTGTTTGGTAAAAACACTGATTATCTCTGTGATATTTGACCAAAAAATGGCATCTAGAATCAAGGTAAGTGAGGTTATGTGAAAGAAACTGCCTCATCATGTTTGATGTAAGCATATAATGAGATAGTTTCTTTCAAATATCAATGTCACCCACACAATACACAATCTTGAAGGTCAGGCAGGTATATTTTCTAAACTTAACAACTCAAGAAACCATTCAGGCTTGGAAAAAGTAGTTTAGATCGATATATCATCAGTAAAATCTTGTTTATGGAAAAGTTTATTAGGCTTTCCTGATAAGGATGTTGTAACTTTGCAATGAGGCAATAATTTTTTTATTTTTCTAATTGATGATTCCGCCAGAGGGTTATTATCCAACCTCAAAACTTTAAGCTTTTTCAAATTTTTGATTTGACTAGGCAGCTTTTTTAGTTGGTTTTCTTGTAAATCTAACCTCTCAAGTTCAACAAGATTTCCTATTTCGTGAGACACTTTACTCAATTTATTGTTTTGCAAGTTGAGGTATTTAAGGCATTTAAGGTATTTGATTTCTGATGCAAGCGTTGATAAATTATTTGAGCTTAAGTCCAACAATATTAATACTTCTAACTGCTTGATCTCTTTAGAAAGAGTCATCAGCTGATTGTTACTTAAGTCAAGCGCAACAAGCGTTTTGAGTACCCCAATTTTCTCTGGTATTTTTGTAATACTATTGGCGTCCAACTCTAATACCTTGAGATTGTGTAAATGTGTCATATACCTTGGAATATACCGATAAGATAGCTTAGGAGTTTTACCTAAGCTTAAAACCTCAAGGTTTGCAGGAAGTTTTGTTGGCAGCTCTTGGAGATCATTATCACCCAAGTATAACTTTCTTAAGTTTCCTAAATTTGCTATGCCAGAAGGCAGCTTATCTATAGAGTTACCTGATAAATCCAATATTTTTAAGTTCCTGGTTCCAGACTTAGCCAAAGCAAATGTTGTTATCGAAGTCAGAAAATTTTCCCGAAGATTGATAGAGCGGATATTTTTTAGCCCTAATAGTAGATGAGGCAAGTGTTGGAAGTTGTTGTTGCTTAGGTCTATCTTATGGAGCTTTTCTAAATAGACCATATCAGGTGGCAATGTTTGCAAATTGTTACCGTGTAAATCGAGCTGCCTAAGTTGGGTCATTTTTCCTATCTCCTTGGGTAATACCATCAAACCTACCTCCATCAAAGACAATTTTTTTATATTTCGCAATTTTCCTATATTTCTGGGAAGTGTAAATAAATTATTAAAGCTTAAATCTAGTTCGTATAAATTATGTAGCAATGCTATTGCGGGGATTGCAGCCTCAAGCTGCTTGCTAGAGACGCCTGTCAAGTGGATTGTTCTCAAAGAGTCGAGGTATCTCGTTTCCAACCCAAATATCAAGCATTTGAATAAGTCTTTTCTAAGAACCAATGCTACTTCTTCATCATAACCTTTGGCTGCCCCCTTGCATAATTGATAGCCCAATTCTACATTTTCCTTATTTTTGCTATTTAGCAACTGAAGTATTTTCTTGTTGTTGTTTGTTAGTCTATTCACATTCTCAAAATCTGAATTTATTAATAAAATCTAAAGTTATGATTTGTGTTAACAGGGTGACCTTTGGAAAATAGGGAATATTACTAATACTCTACTAGGAGATTTGGATGAGAACACTCAGGTATTGGAGAGAAAACGTAATCATGGCCCCACCCCCACAAGATGCTATGGCTAGCCAAACATAATATTTCTAAAGATCATCTTTTGTTCGTTAAATAAGGCCTGAATTTGTTTGATATAGTCTACCTTCCTTGATTCTATCCAATAATAAATTAACTTGCTTGATGCTATAAAAAAATCCTGATATGATTTTCCCAATCAACTCTTACAAACTTCAGCAAATGGGCAAGGTCACAATTCTATCCCATAAATATTTGTGGATTGGAGGTTACTTGGCTTCGTAACAATGACCAAAACTGACATTATCCAAATAGGTCACTACATATTTTTTATAAAGTCCTCTTTTTATTCTAAAAAGAGACTATTTCCTACTTTTTAAGGTTAGATGCTTCAAATCATACCAAAGACAAGTTTATAAAAACTCCGAAGATCAAATCAGTATTATAAGCCAAGTTTGCACTGAAGATAACTGAGCCTACAGTTTTTCCACGGAAAATCTCAACACGTAAAAGCATGCATTAGGAATTGTTCAAAAATAAATTTACACTCTGAGGGGTGATTTTTCGCCTTGATACTTCGTTATTTTTATTGCCCATAGCGCTGCTATGGGCGCAAAAAATAGCCTCGTCTCAAAACAAAACCTCTACCTCAAGAATGGTAATTTAATTTCTCACCATTCCTTAGGAATGGTGTAAAAATAAATTTCTATAGTAACGCTAAAATATTTTGTTGCTATACGCGGCACGGCAATATCCAGTGGATATTGAGCGAGCTTGCGGGATGGTCGGCTAATAGCAACGCTATTCGGCTATTTTTTAACAAAGTATAGCCTCAAAAGATGAGATTAAGAATGCGTATTTATTTTGGTACCATTCCTTAGTTAAATTTGACAAAATTCAATCAGACAAAATCTAAATGATGAGCCAAACCTTCGCCAACTATACCTTTTCAATTCATTTTAAACAAACCCATAATGCATATCAAGCCAATTTATTTAGCCTTATGGAAGACGAAAAGTTTGCTTTTATGTTTTGTATATCCCAAATATTTTTTTGTTTCTGTCTTAATTTATGTTTGGCATCAGTGGCTGCGTGTGATTTTGTAAGAACGAGTATCATATAACCTAATTTCAAAAGAGTCGCAAGGTTTAATAAAAGCACAATCATAGACAAGTATTGATAGAAATCAAAGGTCATAAAAAGCAGGTATATACATTGTCTACTTGATGTCTTTTGAATGATTCATTTCTTGATTATCTAAGAGGGGAATCCACTTAATATCTGATTTACTTTGGCTGATTGGCTACACTCAATATTATTTTACCATCCATAAGGGCACAAAGCTTTGCGATATTTTTTGTTTGAATTTTGCCCTGCAAAGCAGCATTCATCAGAAAAAAAGCATTATTAAGTCGGTCTATTTAATGTCTTCTTCAATATTTAAATATCCTGCTTCTTGTATGTAGCTTGTTATAGGTTTAGGGCTTTAATGTGAGTTAAAGGCTTAACTCATTGACTTCTAGGTTTTTAAATAAAAAAATCAGAATAATCAAAAAAAGTTATTACTTTGATATTGCACTATCCAAAGAAAACTTTCGAGATATGATTATTCTGAATACCACTAAATTAACAGAAATTTTTGTACTTGTAGACGATTTTATGCAGGAATTTACTCCTTACTACGATCATAAGTTACTTGGCTCCCAGGTGTGGCGAGGAAAAATGAGCAAAAGCGAGATCATGACCATTTTAATCTTCTTCCACCTTTCTGGGATTCGTTGTTTTTTCTGATACCATAAATTTGTCGTTAAAAACCACCTGAGTAGTTATTTTCCAGAGGCACACCCTTATGAACGCTTTGTTACAAAAACACCTCGGGTGCAGTTGGAACTATATGCTTTTCTATACACCTGTTGCTTAGGAGAAACCACCAAGGTTAATTATATAGATAGTAAACCTCTGGAAGTTTGTCATGTAAAAAGGGAGAAAAATCACCGTGTTTTTAAACATATAGCTCAAAAAGGAAAAACTAGTAAAGGGTATTTTTATGGACTGAAGCTCCACTTGATATGCAACCAAAGGGGAGAACCTGTCAGACTTCGGCTTACCTCAGGTAATGTATCAGACAACAATGCAGCGTTTCTTAAGACATTTTTGAATGATTTTCAGGGAAAAATCTATGGAGACAAGGGGTATTTAACCAAGTTGAAAGGTCATTTTGAGAAAAATGGCTGCAAAATCATCAGTAAAGTCCGAAAAAATATGAAAAAACCAAATTTGACTGGTGAAGAAAGGTACTATTTGAAAAAAAGGGGACTTATAGAGACTGTTTTTGATCAAATGGTTAACATTTGTCAAATAGAACATACCAGGCACCGTTCCCCCAGAAATTTTGCTGTGAATCTATGGGCAGGTATTATTGCTTATGCGTTTTTAGGGAAGTTGCCACAAATTCAAGAATTCCAGCCAAAAATACTGGAACAATCAGTTGTATTATTGGCAGATTAGAACCAGTAACTCACATTAATTAGGTTCTCATCTGTTTTTTACCACACACATATGAAAAACCATTTATTTTTACTATGTCTCACAGTTTTTTGGGGAGGAGGGTGCCAATACTTTAGACCAGTGCAATATAAAATAGCCGTTGGGGATGAAACTGGCTCCTACTATAAAATAGGTACCCAACTTATTGCCGTATTGAATCATGGTGATGAAAAAACATTTGGGTTGGACACGCACGGGGAGGGCAGCACCAATAACTGTGAAAGAGTTTTGGTAGAAAGCGCTGATTTTGCTTTGGCACAGAATGATGTAGAAACAGATAGTCCTAATGACAACCTTAGAAGCGTATTACCATTGTACTCTGAAGTACTCTTTATTGTATACCATGATTCTATACACCCCAAAAGCTTGAAAGACTTGATAGTTGGACGTAAAATAGGGATAGGCTCCAAAACTGGTGGAACATTGACCTTTGCCAAACATTTATTTTCTTCCTACGGAATAGCTCCTGACACGTACAAATTTGTTTATTCTTCCAGCAAAGAAAATACACTCTCAGACAGTGTGTTGGTGAGTATTCATGTAACAGCACATAACAACCCCATTATCAAAGACATGCTTGTGAATAAGCAAGGTAAACTTTTTAGTTTGGATGATGAAGCTACAAGAAAGGGCTCTTCTGCTGAAGGATTTTGCATGGAGTACCCACTGGCACGCCCGTATGTAATTCCTAAAGAACTTTTTTTTAACCTGCCAAGGCAACCTGTTTTGACTATTGCTATTGATAATATATTATTTGCTGATGTGGCAATACCTAACCATGTGGTGTATGATGTGGTGGATAGAGTTTTGTCAAGCAAAGCTAAACTGGCAAAAGAAAATTCAGTATTTAGATACTTGAATGATGACTTTGAAGACTTGCTTACCAGGTTTCCTTTGCACCAGGGAGTAAAAAATTATTTACGACGCAATAAACCAGGTTTTTTTCAAAGAAACTCTAGCCTACTTAAGGGGGTTGCCAGCCTTTTGACAGCCATTTTGGGCATCTTTTCAATAGTAAAGCGGTGGCAAACAAGGAGAAAAAAGGCACGAATAGAAGAGTATTATAATGAATTAGCTGCATTTGATCAGGAAATTTTACAGCAAGAAAGCTTAGAATCGCTGATTGAAGTATCAAAAAAGGCTCGCCTGCTGAGAGACCAGGTGATTTATTTGGTAGGGCAAAACCAACTAGAGGCAAATCAAAGTCTACAGATATTTTTGTTGTTTTGGAGAGAGGTTAACGAGAATGTTCAGCACAAAACCAAACACCTCAAGGCTTTACAAAAATAATGATGTTTGCATATAGAAGCTAAGCCTGGCATTTACCGAAACAGCAGCAAATATTTTCCTTGATATGAATGGTGTCCATTTATTGTCTTCTTATTATTGAGGCAATGTACGAACTTAGAAGTATATTTAAAAACAATACGATTACACAAATGGCTAACTCATTTGAATGGCCATAGTTTTAACTGTTATCCGCCAAGAAAAAATGAATACTTTGGGAACCTATCTTGGCAAGGTTATTTAAGTCTTATGAATACAGAAACAACCTCATCAGAAGAAAAACGCACATTTTTTTGGTGTCGCATTTTGGGGCACCAATGGCAGGGCAACACGCTTGTCAGAACTTGTCGAAAATGTGGTAAAATTCAAAACTCCAGGTTTAGAACCAATACTTGGGTAGATGTTTAACCAACACCTATGTCTGCCTGTAAAGTAGATAAGTTTTATATTTTTCTAACCCAAAATCGAACATTTTATATCTTCCTTTCTACAAGCTAAGGCATACTAGCTTATATATCGAAACCATTCACAAAAAATGACCCCTTCAAGCTTTGTGTGGTTCTCTAAAATTACCCAAAAATATACAGGGTATTTGGTATAATATTGTTTGTACTACTTTGCAGCTTCAATTGACCAACTTCAAAAGCTCAGGAAAACTGTGAAGGTGTTATTTTGCCTTGCATCATCATATTGTCTTCCAATGCTTAAATACTACAGTAAAAACTTGCAGCAGCTATTGAGCAGGGATTAAGTAGTCATGCAGGATTTTTGCGCAGCGAGGGTAATCTTAAAAGCCTTTGCTGGGCGTCTGCTGCTTGGTGAGGTTTTTATCACTGATATGCTGCTGTGGATTCCTTAGCAGTTTTTTGTTACAAACAATTACACAAGTTATGCTTGCTATAAACAGGATATTCCCTGATTGTAACAATATGAAGTATTAAAGATTATATCCGTGGAGGAATGTTTTTGTTTGAAACGTAAACAAGAAATTTCTGTTTGCCCGCATCACACCTCCAATATTGGCTTTTGAATGAAGCATTTTGCATAAAATGTTCGATAAAAGCCGCCTGCTTATGGAGGAAAAAAAGTTTAATCGCCAAAAAGACATCAAATGTTCCTTGAGTGTCAAGCATGACAGTAGGGCAAGCAGTTCGTCCTGTCTAATACCCACTCATTGGAAACCAAAATATACGCTCAGGTTGCCTAATAAAGCCCCTAGGCCTCCCCCTCCCAAGCTTAGTCCTCTCATAGTCCTGCCCCCAACAAAACCTGTCCATTGTTTATCCTGCCAAAATTCCTCTCTAGGCATTTTTCGTCTTGCGTTTGTAAAATGGAGATGAAACAAAAAGCATAACATTGGGCTTGTCATTGGGCTGGACACTCCTTTTGATAAAAAAATCTTCTAGTTATTGGAAAATAACTAATGTAGAAAAGTTAAACTATTTGATAAAATCAAAAAATGAAAGAGCAACACCAAGCGATAAATTTAACTTCAAAAAATATCCTTTTTAAATATATTGTTTTTTTCGTAAAAAACATAATAAACAAACAAAGTAACCGAAAAAATGTAGCACAAAACCATAGGTATTTTATTGCCAAGGAGTGGAAGCAAACTCTACTAGCCTTTTTGGTAGTAGAATTACTCAATAAAAGAGCCGAAAGTGCCAGGGAATTGTATACGCTAAAAGCAGGTTCTTGGGAATTGTTTTTAATGGTATTTGCATTAAGCATGATGGTTTCTATTATTCACCACCTTAAACGCAAAATCAAGGAAAACAAAAAAGTTCATCAACAACAAAAAACGGATGTCATAGACTCAGAAAAAGAGAAAATTGATGCCTCATTAGAAGAAAAAGAGCTTACCCAACTACATAATGCAATTAATTTCAAAAATCAACAATTGTTATCTTATTCATTGCACATGATTCAAAAAAACCAGTCCCTGGCTGAGTTAAAAGAACTCGTAGCAGAACTAAAACAACAAGGTGATGTGGAGTATTTGCATAAACTACTGGCTAGAGTTAACAACTTAGCGGATTATGGGATTAGAATGGGCAAAGACTGGGATAATTTCCAGCTAATCTTTGAACAGTTTCATTCAAGCTTTCATGATACTCTTAAGAAAAAGTTTCCTGACCTTACAGCAAATGATCTACATTTATGTGTTTTGATAAGACTTGGAATGAACGTAGAAGACATGGCTAACTTGTTGGGCATAGCTCCCGAAAGTTTACGAAAGAAGAGATATAGGCTACGCCAAAAAATGAATATCGATTCTGTACAAAACTTGAGCGAATTCTTAAAAAATAACGAAGAGAAATAGACAATTTACTTTTTATTCTTTCAAATTAAAATTGTAGGTCTCAAGATTTGATAAATATGCTAATCTGTATTAATCAGACCTAGATTTCTTATATTTGTACAGCCTGCTTGCAAAAAATTTTAGCCCCCTATCATTCACTATGCCAATGTTTTAATAAACTTTAACAACAAGGCTAAAGTTGTTAAAAGTGCCTATATTAAATCAAAGAATTTAAAATTCAACCTACCTCGAATTTAATTCGAAAGGGTAGGCGAGACAATAACGGTACTTTAAAAAAGTTGAATAAAATACTCCTCAATGGTTGCTGTATAATTTTCTGGAAATCGTGTGGTAATTTAATTGAGGGGTAGTTTTTATGATTAAGTCTAATAACGACCTTACCAATACTCTGCCTATCTTTAGAATCTTTTTTTCCTTAACACTACGCTCCAAAATAGTGACATGTTCGCCCCTTAAATGGGGGGAGTTTGGGCATAGCCCTTAACAATAACCCCGATAAGAAATCGCATTGGCGTCAACTTAGCTTTTCAGTTGGAGAACTTAAGTCACTGATAAACAACACCTTAAATTAAAAATAAGCCCCTTTAAAGTTACTTGATTTTGATGTATTAGGAACACACGCGAGGACGCATGCGCCAGCCGTTCAAGTTCTTGCGGAGTTTTAAGCCAAGTATTTTAAATACTCAAAAGTTGCCTGCAAATGAATGTAAGCAATATTTCCAAGGTTTCCTTAACCCGTTTAGGTTGACGCCAATGCGATAAGAAATCGGGACTTTAAAGCGGTCTGGTTTGACTACAAATTTAACGATCAGAAAATAGCCAAATTAACTGCGTTGAACTCAGCATAGTAAAGCTGTAGTTTCGGTTATGCTGCTATTAACCTATTTTTCTCCTCGCCTAGCTTCAAGTTTTTTTTCTCAATATCGAACACTTATTTTGAAAATTGTCACTTAAACTATTTATCAGAAAAGTGTGCCAGTGTCTTTTTATTGTCTTGTTGCTTTTTTTTGTTTTTTGTAAAAAAGTAACAGCTTACCCTGAACTAATAGAAAGATGGTTATGGTACCTGTAATGATAGCAACAGAACCTATCAATAGTGATCCTTCCTGTACAATCATATTTGGGAATGTTTTCTTGTGGGAAACAAAGTTGTTAGATAAACACCTTTTTGATGTACCCAAAGGTTTAGATATGAAACTTATGCCTGTAGCCAAAACAAGCAATAAGGTTTTACTTACTTTAATCAATAAACAACTTTTTCTACGACGCAGTATTCAGCCAAACTTGATTTTGACTAATTATAGCATCATCGACTACCAATACTTTGAATGGAGAGTCATGCAACAATTTAACCCTCATGAACATATTATTGGAAGGATCTTAAGAGTAACCCAATGTAGTGTACCCATTGGGTAATAGGGCTTCGCTAGTTTTCTTAAATAATGTAGTTATACTAAGATTAAAGTGGTTACCTACGGTGAGCTCGTCACAGCAAGCTGCCCCGATGAACCGGGATTTATAAATAGGCTCGGTTTTAGGATTTACAGGATTAGCTGAAGCAGCGCTCAGCACAGCAAAACTGTAGCTTCGGTTGATTAATGTTGGTATTCAGGCAATTGGTCAACACCTGTCCCAAAAACCATTTTTGTTTAAGTATATTAAACACAATAATGCTCCCCCTGAGATGCCTATTGAGCCTCTAAGACCTAGCCTTCTCTTGTTTTTTAAGTACAAATCAACCCTGCTTGCTTAATATTCTCCTTTTGAGTTATAAGCATTTTTTTGTCAAATTGTTCTTCCCAAACAGGTGAGCTTGGCTCCTGTAGTTACCCTAAAGTGAAGAATGACTTAACCAAAAAACTGGTGCTTTATGCTAAGCCCTTGTTCAAGGCCAGTCGCTATTTTCCAGAAATTATATATAAACATAACCTGTTTTTGGTAGGCCAATATGTTTAACAAACTGATTCCAACTCTAGCTAATATTAGAAATTTTAAAAATTGTTATTTGGCACATTACTTACATAGTAATTTTTTATTTATAAACTGATTTTTTATGCTTTTTTAAACAAAAATGCTTTACTTGTATCAGCTTCACCTTTAAAACTTTTATTGAATAGTAAATTTTACTATAAATATTACTTTTTGTAAAAAAACTAATTTATTTCAAGAGAAATTGTCCATTGTTTCTTAGGAATGGTACCAAAATAAATACGCATTCTTAACCTCATCTTTTGAGGCTATACTTTGTTAAAAAATAGCCGAATAGCGCTGCTATTAGTCGGCCATCCCGCAAGCTCGCTCAATATCCACTGGATATTGCCGTGCCGCGTCTAGCAACAAAATATTTTAGCATTACTATAGAAATTTATTTTTACACCATTCCTTAGGAACGACGCAAAAATAAAGTTGTATAGTTTAAGGAAATATTTTTTGGTCAGGCGAGGTCAAAAAACGCGGCATAGCCATGGCAAGTTTTTTTAACGAAGCATGTCCAAAAAAGATGAGGTTAAGAATGTAAATTTATTTTGACACCGTTCCTTAGCATAAAAAAGTATTTGAGGATAGCAAATTCATACAATTAATATCAACCAAAACAAATGACATGCAAATAATGAAAAAACAACACTGGCTATTTACCCTACTATTGCTATTGGTAGTTTTTACCTGTTTTTACCAAGATGCTTTTATACAACCTGTCATTTTAAACTCTGCTCAACCAACTATTTCTTCTGAAAGAGCTATACCTACCCTATGTTTGGGCTTTTTTACTTTAATGTTTGGCATGTTTTTTTTTTCAAACAAGTCGTCACCCCTCCCTCAAACTTTTACCAATCCACAGGGTGGAAAAGGGGGAGTTGGTAGTCTCCAAAAAATGGATATGGAAGAACAACTTGCCCACAAAGAGCAAGAAGTGGCTTGGTTTGAAGAACGACTTGCTCAACAAGATAAGGTATTACAAGAAGTAAAAGTACTGGTAAATAAAACCAATAGGTGGCAAAACCTCACACAGATGCAAAACATTTGCTCAATGATTGAAAAAAAGGTAAACTACGAATTTGATATTGAAGAAGATTGGCTTAAGTTCAGAGTTATTTTCGAGCAATTGTATCCTAGTTTTTTTCCCAAACTTAAGAAAGAGTTTAAAGCGCTTACCAGCAGTGATTTATGCATTTGTGCCTTACTGAAGCTCAACCTAAATACAAAAGACATGGCTGACCTGCTAGGGATTACTGTAGATAGTGTGAAAAAAAGAAGATATCGGTTGCGTCAAAAATTAGGTTTGCAGCGAGAAACCAACTTGGTAGAATATATTATTAACTTTGTATAGCATACTTTTAGTCCTATTTTATTTTGCTGTTATCTTTTCTTTATTCACTACTTTAGCAGTGTGGATAAAGCATTACACAAAACAGCAAATCGTTATGCAAAATCGTTTTTTTATGCAAGCGGGAGAACATACTCCCTGTATTGATTTTAATTTAGAAACCATGACATTTAGGATAGAGGGAAGTTCTTTTGTTGAACTTCCCTCTGTTATTTATTCTAAAACCATCAATTGGCTGGAAGTTTTTTTAAAGTCCCCTCCTATATCTTCTCTACAACTTAACCTAAAACTAGCTTATTTTAATACAAACTTCCGCTATGTTCTCTTTGATATCTTTACTGTTTTATCCCAAAAACAAATCAAAGCCACCATCAATTGGCATATCATGCCTGATATAGCTGATTCAAAAGAAGACGGAGAGTTTTTTCATGAATGTTTTCCTGAGCTTGGGTTTCGGTTTATAGAAAGCAACACCATAGGATAAACCCAACACTCATAGTAGGGACTATTATTACGCAACAAACAAATTGGGTTGCTTTCTGGTTGTTTTCGCAGTCCATTTGGAGCAATGAGTCTTTTTATCAAATAAATAAGGTTTTATAACAGAAGAAGGCTATCTTGTTATAGCTGAAGAGAGTTAATAAAAACCTGCCCCTATCTTATGAGTATCCCCTCATCAAACTGGATATATGAAAAGCCTATTCAATCTGTTTGTTTTGCATCATCAATTTGCTAAGGAACAATGTTCAAAATAAGTGTCGAGATTGAGGGCATATACTCAAAACTGACTGAGGCACTTTTAGCCTTTGGCAGAGCGCAGTAAAGCTGCCCCGATGAACCGGGATTTATAAACAGCTATCGGTTTGCAGGCGTAAAAAAAGCTGGTAGTCCTGGCAGAACGAAGGCCAGGAAAGAGAACCGCAGAACGAAGTTCAAGCTCTGCAAAGCTAATATGTTCTAAATCGGACAGCTTCAAAGTCCCGATTTATTATCGCATTGGCGTCAACTTAATTTTTCAATCGAAGCCTCTAAAGCTACTTGATCTTGATGTGTTAGGAACACACGCAGGACGCGTGCGCCAGCCGTGAAAGCCTTTGAGAAGCTTTAAACAAAGTATTTTAAATACTCAAAAGTTATCTAACAGTGAGTGTAAGCAATATTTACAGGGTTTCCTTAACACCCTTAGGTTGACGCCAATGCGATTTCTTATCGGGTGATTGTTGAGGGCTATACCCGAAATCACGTTTACGGGGTGATCACATTCCTAAGGAGATTTCAAAACTAAATAAATTGAAGCACCTGGATTTAAGGGGGAATTCTATATCTGACAAGGAGAAAAGAAAAATTATGAAATGGTTGCCACAATGCAACATACTTTTTTAGAATGCTCTATACACATCCCTTGGGTACTTGCCCCTCCTGTATTTAAAGGTGCTGCTCTTTGCAGAAAAAGGCAAAAGTAGAACTCAGGTGAAGTATTCAAAAAAGAAAGATGATACCTCTTTCAAACTATGAAGAATTTTCCAACTTAATAACGAAAAAAGACTCCCCTACATACCAAAGTAGGTTTGAGTTTGTTTTAGCCCAACAAATACATCACTACTTTTAAAGTGGACACACGCCAAAACACAAACTATGAAGAATTTTCCAACTGAAAAGTAAAAAACAGCTTCCACTGCTCACCAAAGTAAGTTTGAGCTTATTTCAACCCAACAAATACATCACTACTTTTAAAGTAGATATACATCAAAACATAAATTATGAAGAATTTTCCAACCGAAAAGCAGAAAACAGCCTTTATTGTCTACCACAGTAAGCTTAGGTTTACATTTGACCAACATTTCATCACAGCTTTTAAGGTGGACATTTGCCAAAACACAAACTATGAAGAATTTTCCAACTGAAAAGCAGAAAACAGCCTTTGCTATACACAGGAATAAGTCTAAGTTTATTTTAGCCCAACAAACGCCACAAATACATAACACGTCACAACCACTTCTAAAGTGGACATTCACCTCAAACACAATCTACATCAAAAAATCACAACAACCTTATAATCAATTATTTATACGCAAGCATTAAAGTAAACATTCAATCCAAAAGATAAACTATGAAGAATTTTCCAATCATACATATCATTACTGACAACCAAATAGTTATAAATAGTTATTAAAGCATATATTCAAGCATCGGCTATGAAAAACTTTCTATTTGAGCCTCCTTTTCTTGACATGCTTACCAAACAATGGCAGACAAATACAGCATTTTTAAATCATCTTTGGCAAGACAAACCCAAGTACACCCACAAATTAAACTATGAAGGATTTTCTATTTTCTAATAAAAAAAGTGACCCACATACGCAAATAGCCCACTACCGAATTGGTTGTGGGCTATTTATAGAAAATATTTCATAGTTTTTAAATCTCCAAAAACGGGTAGCTTCTCTTGAGTATCGTGATGGTATATCCTCCTATGTTTCCTTTGATTTGTTTGTTGGTACGTGCCAGCTGTATTTGATACAACAACATGTTAATCATCTCGGTATCAATGCCATCTACTACAGCTTTGGCTTGATGAATACTTAGACTACACTCTTCTACCAGCCTGATAAAAACAGGGTTTTGCTGATATTCTTTCAGGAATTTAGGTGAGTCGACCGAAATAATGTTGAATTTATACCCTACTACTTTTCTCCCACTTTTTTTCTCCTCTATCTCAAAACGCAATTCAGTTACATCTTCTATCTCTTCTTTGGCTTTGCCCAAAATATGCTTTTTGAGGCTTCCTGCCGTATATTTCTTTACTTCAATCTGCCCATCTTCACCCACTTTGCTGGCAAAAATATTGAGCAACTCATCAATAGAAGCATAGTACCAGCCAGTGTCCTGAAAAGCACACAAAATCATGTACAACCGTTTAGAGTGCCTCCCTTTAAGCTGCAGCAAATTTTTTAGCTGAAACTTGTTGTAGTGCTTTTTTAAATTAATGTAAAACTGTCGCACATCAGGCGAAATGGTGGTTCTTATTTCTTGCTTGTTTTTGGGCTTTTTGATAGCACCAATCAGGTTTTCAACAATAAACTCGTATT
Source organism: uncultured Microscilla sp. (assembly GCF_947493425.1). Classification (GTDB taxonomy): domain Bacteria; phylum Bacteroidota; class Bacteroidia; order Cytophagales; family Microscillaceae; genus Microscilla. The sequence goes on from NZ_CANLRP010000046.1 coordinate 22,811, forward strand.
CTTTGCCATCAGTAACGCTTACTACATCTTTTAGCACAATGGTCTGCTTTTTTAATTTTTCACAAACCTTCAGCAAGGTACCTTTCTTTTGGGTGCGGCCTGTTAAGAGTTCTAAATCCTTCAGATTAATCACATACTCTTTTAGGTCGTCATCGTCTTGTCTGATTTGAGATACCAACAAATAAAAGATGTTAATTTCCATCTCGCTTAGTAAAAACTTGTTCGACAGGGTCACCCTGGCATCTTGGGTAATGGAGCTCTTGTACTTCTCTAATAATTCCATATTATTCACTTATGATGGAAAATTCTTCACAATAACTATTAAAATTGCACTAGTGGTCAATTAAGTAAGGAAAATTCTTCATAGTTAAGTAGCCATCCAACTAAATAACTACACAACCATATTATTATTCATATAAAACACTTTAAACAAGTAATAAACTATGAAGAATTTTCCATATTTAGAACAGGTTTTAAAGTTATCCACATTACTTTAGCGAAAATTCTTCATAGTTTATGGAAAATTCTTCATACACCCAGATGGAAAATTCTTCATTTTTTTGGCATTTATACCTTATAAGGGTTAACTAGAGATTGTTAACTGTAGTTCATGTTTCGAATTATTCAAACTAGAGTTAACCCAATCTGTAGTTTCGAAAAATTTTGTGATTTTTTTAATTTTTTATTTCATCAAAAAAATATGCCCAATCAAAAAAGACTTGGGATTAACTGATGAAAATTTTCAGGGTGCAAAATAAAAAGCACCTTAAGTTGAATAAATACCAGTTTAAAAAGCTCATAAATAGCTATAAATTGAACGATCGTAATTGAATTGGATAGTTATATACAAAAAATAAAAAGTAGCGTGAGGAGGCTTATTTATATAATAATAAAGCATACGTTTTTGAGGCAGTTATTTTCTCAACCAACAGCTTATATTAAATCCTCTAAATATTGCGCTTAAAACACCTCCCTGTTACAATTTATATTAGACGTAAATTTAATATTTAAAGTGTTGATATACAACTAATTAACTACCTATTTATTGTTTTTTTTCAGTGCTCGTATCCTCCTTTAATATATGGCCTTCTCCTTTTGGCCAAAGCTTTAATAACTAGGATATTGATTCAGTGAAGCTTTAGCAATGTGTGCTTGTTTTTAACATTACTTTGCCATGTGGTTTTTTTGAAATTTCCGATAAATAACTTTGTCCAAAAGATATAGCTTTCATTTTTTATTGAAAATTTTGAAAGTAACCGCTTAACGGCACTCAAATTTGCTTCGGAAAGCCCTAAAAAACGGTGATTTTTGGGAAGTTCTTAAGTAGAAAACCCCTGAATTTAGACAAATTCAAGGAACTATAATCAATTGCTTAATTATACATTGGTGGCTATTCAAGCCTGAGCAGCATATATTGTAGTTTTACCCCCTCTCCTATTATTTGATGGATTGCCTGGCGTATAAACTGCACATAAGTGTTGCTTTCCAATTGTTCATACAAGTATTTTGATGGAACCAGAAAGGTCAAAGTATTGGTTTGGGTGTCAAATCCGCCAAAGTGTATTTGGTTTAAGACATATTTAGGGATGCTTTTCTCTTTTCTTTGGCGAGCCTGTACACGAAGAAAAGCCTTAAGTTTATTCCATTTTTGTCTAATTGACTCAGTCGCTTGGTTTAAAGCACGAATTTCCGTGTTTTTTATTTTTCCCAGGGTGTTCGTTTTGGGTGAGGCGTTCTTTTGTGTCTGCTGCTTTATTTTGTTAAGGTGCCACAGTTCCCAGGTTTCTTGAAAAAAAGAAACCCGTTCGTTTCCGTTTTTGAATATTTTTTGAAAAAATGAATCAAGACAAATTTCATCAAAAGGTGTTTTTCTTTGAAGGGCTTCAGCCTCGATGAGGCAATAATACTTAAACTCAGTCTGAATATGTTGAAAGTGTTCTGGGTGATATTGGTGTTTGGCTAATTTTTGATAAACTTCATGAAGATCAATATTGTTGACATCAGCCCTATTTTTGTGAACTGTGATGAGTTTGTGTACCATATCAGCAGCAAGTTGTTTCCATTCTTCCTGCAGCGTTTCGCTAGTTTCTGAATGTTCAAGAACCGTTTTTTGAGCTGTTTCGTTCTTGTTTTTTGTACATTTATAGGCAATATATTCAGCAATGCTAAGCTTGGTTCTGGTGTTTTGCTTGTGCTTTTCTTTATGGGTGTTTACCCAACAGGCGAAGCTTGAAAAAATGGTGTGTGTCCAATTTACCTGATAGTGAAAAAGCCCATACCCTTTTCTGAAATTGCCAGTAACTATATTTTTAAGTTGCCATTGTGCTTCTGTTGGTGGGGCAGCTCTTTTTACTTTGAGAACTCCTCTCTGGGTAAGTATTCTTACTACCCTGTCTTGTTCATCGGGTGTGAGGTGGGTATGTGCTTGAATCTCCTTTTTTGTTTCAAGCCAGGTACATTGGGTTTCTGGGGTATTGCCCCAGCCAAAACCCGCTCGAAAAAGCAAGTAGTTTAGAAAAGCCGATACCTTGTGGTCGCCAAACACACGGGCAAAGTCGACAAAAACAACTCCAGGGTCATAGTCAATTTTGCCTGCTACAGAAAAAGGTAATGTGTATTTTGCCTGGTTCATAGCGTATGTATCAACAGTGTATTAAAAGTACTATTTTTGGGTGATAACAAAACAGTTCAGAAACCAATTTTGCTAAAAGTCCATCTTTCTTATAGATTCGATTTTGGGTGTTTCCTATAGATTAAAAAGGTTGATAGCAATCTCTTTTTACCTTTGAGGTAAGTTACATACAAAAATTAGCGAAGTAAAAAAGCTCAATTTCTTAGAAAATATAACTTATATCTTACACCTGGCAGCAAACATAAACAAAAAAATAACAATCGCACAAAAAGCGATTTATTTTTTTTCCTTTTCCGAGTCTGCTAAATTCATAAGCATTTTGCTTACCTTCCCATTGATATTGATGTTAAACTTATATTTAAGCAAAATCTCCTCCTTCTTCTTCTCCCCCACTGGCTTATTTTTCTTGTATTTATAGATTACATCAGGCAAGCCTTTCTCTATTTGTGCTCCCTTTGTTTTTACTTTACTTGGGTAATATTCATGGACAAAATAGTGGAAAGCTTGATTCACATTACTAAATACTTTGAGCCCTTTTTCTTCTTGCTCTTGCAACAATTCAGCATATACTTGGTGAATGGCACCTTCTCGCTGTTGTTCGGTTAGGTCGTCAATTGATCCGTATTTTTGAATAATTTTCCGGGTAACTTCCTGCATTAAGTGGGTAAACTCCTGTTTTTCTTCTTCAGCCATCATAAATGTAAATTTAGCCTGTTTTGGCGGTTTTTTTTTGCTAATGGTTGATTTATGAAACTTACCTGTCTTGTTTTCTTTTGTTTTTAAGTGTTTTTCTCCCATCATCATAAAACCCATTGATGTGCAATAATAACAAAAAACCAGATTTTTGTGGGGGCTTTGTGGAGAGGAAGTATTTTTTACGAAGGTAGATTGTTTATCAATCTGATCGAAAAATCCCTAAGCATCCGTCGGTGCTTAGGGGTGTCAGTATTTTTGTTCTTGGGGGTGGGTTATAGAATCAACATCTTGTCATCAATCAAGCCTTGTACAATCATTTTACTTTTGATTTTAGCCACCGTTTTATCAGTTACTTTCCCTTCTAATACCTCTTTGGCAAGGTAGCGGTTGGAGGCTTTTTTGGGGGTGCCTTCTTCTTTTCTCTTTCTGTAAAAGTCTTTGAGGAGGACAATCTGTTCTGCATATTTTTCCAAAAATGCGTTGGTGCTCTCCTTTTCTCTGATGGGCAACGAAGAGGCAGCGTGTGGTTTTGCCTTGGTAGCCACTTGTGCTTCATTAGTTTTTGTCGAGGCAGAGGCAAACTTGGCCGTGTGTTGTTTTTTACTACCTTGTTTAGACGCCGTTGGTCTTAAACTAATGCCTCCAAAAGCCTCTTGTTCTTTGCTTACTTGTTCTTTAGGCGATTTTTGTTTAGCAACGGGGGCTGGAGTTTCGTGATGCATAAAGTAGGCTTCTATGCCCTTTGCTACAGCCTGAGCGATTACTTCCCCTTCGATGGCTGGAGCTGCAGAGGGTCGTGTCAACCCTTGAGTGTGTGATGGGTTGCCTGCTGCATTGCCAACGTAAGGAGCTGAAGCCACCTGTGTAGTTTCAATTCCATAAGAGGGTTTGCCTTTTTCCCTGTCCCAAAAAGCCCTTGAGATCATCAGTTTTATTTCATCCTCATAATCTACTACTTTAGGATCTCTCAACAGGCGATCCATTAGTTTTCTTTCCTTGTTGGTTTTGTATGGAAAGTGGATTAAAAACCACAAACATAACAACAATAGGAATTCATTGATGCCACTTATAAAAACCAAAAACAGGGTATTGGTTTTGGTCTTTTCTTCGGCTTTGTTAGTTGCTTTAGAGTTTTTTGCTGCTGCTGCTTGCAGCTTATGCCCTTTATTTTCTTTTACTCCGTCTATTGCCTTGATTCTAGCATCTTCTAGTTTGCTTATTTGTTTATTATAGCGGCCAATGTCTCTTCTCCTGGTAAGGTGGTCTTGGCTCAACACATACGAAAACTTACCATTAAAGTAGTTTGCTTGATTGTTTCTGTCGTTATTTATACTTTTTTCCAGTTTGCTTATCTGGTTTTTTTTATCACGAATCAACTGCTCATAATAGTTGCTGGTGGAGTCTCGTTTAAAATCGTAGCTGCTTTCCAGTTTGTTTTGGTCAATGAGTGTAGGCTTTACTGCGTTTTCGTTATTGTTGTATTCTTCTACCCCTTTGACAGAAATAAAAATAGAAAGTGTAACAAAAAACATGTTCAATAGAATAAACAACCAGTTCCAGGCATTGCTTAGGTATTTTTTTGTGCCGTATTGGTAAAACTTTTTGAGGTTGCTGGGAAACAAAAGATGTTTGATTACTTCGATGCCTCCAAGTACAAATACAGCAAACACAGCAGCAATGGCTTGTGGCATGATGGCGTTGAGTCCTGTAAAGATCAGGTAAAATCCTGCAATGGCACTGATAAGAGAGAATACGAACCTTACCCAATTTGAAAACCGATAAACAGAATAATACTCTTCATAATAGGTTTTTTGGGCAAAGTCTTCTTGAAACTTCTCCTCGTCTCGGCGTTGACGGTCTTTTTTTGCCAACACATCTAATATTGGCTCTCCGTCCTTCACTTTTTGATGATTGACCATGGCGAATAAATGATTTAAAACGGTTTAGCGAACAAGCTTTGTTCGATTTATGGAACAAAAAACTGAATAATAGCTGTATATTTGAGTAAAACACAGCTTGTGAAGGCAATTATACGTAATAACGGAATAAATAAAAAGAAAAATTCGAAATTATGAACAAAGAAGGTTCGGGAAATGGAACAGGAAAGCAAAAAAAGACGCCAAATATGACTGGTGCTCTAAATTTTCTTGGAGAAAGGTATCATGAGTTATTGTCAGCGGTAAAAGCCAGCATGAAAGAAAAGAAAATTACTTATGATGACATTGCAGAAAAGTTGGGCATACCCAAAAGTACACTTTCTGGAATGATGAACGGCACCAAACCAAACGCAGTAAATCTTTTGGCGGTATCGGTGCTTTTGGAGGTAGATTTTAATAGAATTCTTTACCCTGATAAAACTTTTGATTCTACCCTTACCCCTCCTGATATGGCAGAGGCTATGCGTGACATGGTCAACGAACTAAGTGCCATGAAAGACCAGCTGAACAATAATACACAAGCACTTAAGCACCTGTATGCCCAGCAAAACGAGTTAAGAACATCAGACGAGCCTTCAGCGATCTATAACCTTAAGCCAAAAAATGACGCGAAGGATGACACCAAGGGTGAATAAATAGCACAAGTTCTTCAATGGTTATTGACTGAGGCGCAGGTATCTCCGTTGAAGTCAATGACCACCCCACCCTGGGTGGCAGCAATTCATTTTTCCGCACTTTTGTTTCAGCTACTGAACTTATCTTTAGGCATTAATTTTCGGCGCTTCCGTGTTTGCTCATTCATTTTTCCGCACTTTTGTTTCAGCTACTGAACTTATCTTTAGGCATTAACCCTCTGGGCTTCCATGTTTGCTCATTCATTTTTCCGCACTTTTGTTCCAAACATCGAATTTGTGCTTGCCAATCTGCCCTCTTTATGGTGGTTTTGCTGCCTCCTCTCCTGCTATAGTTTTAAAAAATTCAGACTTGTGGTGGTTGAGTTGGGTGTTGTCATGGTTGCTTGCCCTCTTGCTGCTCTATCAATATATATGTGATTGCTGGCGATACTTTAGCCTTTTGTTCGTGATTTGGAACATATCTCAATCATCATAAATTCTATTATTCGGAACAGCTTATTCATTATCCTGAACAAGCGTAGAGTGTTTGAGTATGCGATGCTTCGAACTATTTGTTCATGGTATGGAACAAATACCTGAATTCCGAGCTCCGCATTTATCCATCATCCGAACTTTACTAAAATTCATTATTCGGAACTCGCTTAAATATAAAAAGCTATTTGAATGAGTTTAAACAGAATTTACGCATTCGGAAGCGCGGAATTTAGGGCTACATTCCGCGTTTTAGGTGGTGCAATATTCGGAATATTAGGCTGTGTATGTTCTGTATTCGTTAGTTCGTAAAAACGATATACGATCTGTAATTCCGAACCCGTTGTCTGAGAAAGCATCCATTATTACGAACGGAAGGATTCGTAAATGCGGAATTTTGGTCAATATTCCGTAGATGATGCTGTTCGTAAATTCGAAATTCATTAATGCGGAATTCGGGACATTGGTTCGTAAATACAGAACAAGCAGGGAAGTTGGGCACAAAGGGCAAGTCTAATATTCAATGAAAAGCATAAGAGCCAGGCAATATTTTTTGGATAAGAAGCTATCAGTTGGAATGAATACCTTGAAGGAGACAAGAGAGCAGATGAGCCAATAAATAGGTAATAGAGCAAGAGACTTTATGTGGTCAATCAACGCAATATGTGAGGAGAAGGAGGGGTGTTTATCTTTGCTCATTTAAATGATCATTGCCAATTTTAATGTTTTTGTAAAGCGTAATTTTTAAAATATTGTATGAATTTAAGTATTTTATGCTGAGTTTTTTGTGAAATATTAAATTGTATTTAAAGCATGTTTTCACTGAATTTTTGGCACAAGGGTACAAAAAGTAGGTTTGAAGTAAGTGATTTATTGTATTGGAATATAGTTTTAAGACAGTTTTGGGAAGAGGTTATCTTACTGTCTATAGAGGAAATATAAATAGTAAATGATAACTTTGATGCTATATTTGAAGTGAACCATAAAATAAGCGCAATAATGGCAAAAACAAGAATCATAGCAGCGGTAAACAATAAGGGTGGGGTTGGAAAAACCACTACTACGCTGAACCTTGGCAAAGCGCTTTCTTTGCAGAAAAGAAAGGTATTGATTGTAGATTTTGACCCACAGGCAAATTTGTCTAATTGGGTGCCTGATGAGCAAAGGAAAGCCATTCATGACATATCACATACTTTGTCGGGGCAAAAACAAGAGATTCCTATTGCAACCATTAGTAAGAACTTTGATATCATACCAGCATCACGCAACTTATTAAATATTGAGGCTGAACTGTCGTCAGATAAAAATGTGAACGGGTATTTTAGGTTGGATGAGGTATTAAAAAACGTATATGATGATTACGATTATGTACTCATTGATTGCCGCCCAAACCTGGGAATACTGACTTTGAATGCTATGATGGCAGCCACTGATTTGCTCATTATTGTGAGTTCTACTGAGTTGGCAAGTCATGCTGTAGATAACGTGATTGACCTGAAAAACGAGGTCAGCGAAAGGTTAAACCCTCAACTACAGGTGTTGGGCATGCTTGTGACAATGTATGATGGTAGAAAGACCATCAACAAGCTGAAGTTGGAGGAGTTGCAAGAAACTTACGAAGATTTTGTTTTAAAGTCTATTATTCGAAACCGGGTCGTTTTTGATGAATCGTCTTATGCCCAACAAGATGTATTTGAATATGATAAAAATTCGGATGGTGCCAAGGATTACGCAAAATTAGCCAAGGAAATTTTAAAGAAATAACGATGGGGAAACTAGACAAACTAAAAAAAATTAAGCCTGGTGGTGTGGCTGACGATGCTTTTTCACAGGTTGAAAAAGCCAAGTCTAAATTTAAAACCACTGACGATTATATTAAGAGTAAAATTGAAATCCATCCTGACTTTAGAGATTGGATTCACCCCTTGTCTGAAGAAGAGTATAAGCAGTTAGAGGAGAATATAATTGAAGAAGGTTGCCGGGAACCATTGGTGGTTTGGCAGGTGCCAAATGCCGAAACTTATTACATAATAGATGGACACAACCGCCATAGGGTTTGCACAAGCAATAATGTGCATTTTAATATTGTAGTCAAAGAGTTTGTTGATGCTGCCGAAGCCAAGGAATGGATGCTTTTGAACCAGTTAGGAAGAAGAAACCTTACTAAAGAGCAAGCTGCATATTATAGGGGGCTTATTTATAACCAGCGAAAGTCGGACCCAAAAAAGAACCTGAAACGAGGCAATTCCCCGAAGTCTCAAAATGATACTTCGGGAAATATAGCTGAAGAACTATCAAAACAATACAATACCAGCCGGGCGGGCATTTTGCGTGATGGCAAGTTTGCCGAGGGGCTAGACAAGGTGGGCTCGGTAGATCCGGTGCTTAAACGGCAAGTGTTGGGCGGCAAGACAAAAGTAAAAAAGGCAGATGTAGAGAAGTTAGCCAAGGCAGAGGCAAACGAAATAAAAGAAGAAGTGAGTAAAATAAAGAAGGTAAAGCCTGCTCTAAAAACAGCAAGCCAAAAAAAGGTGATGCCAAACGACTCCATTAACTTGGCTGATTTACCCAAGCTTCTTCACAAAACAATGAATACCCATCGCAAGATAGTGAAAGCCAACAAGCAAGACGAGCAGTACTTCAAGTCATTGGGAACACTAGAGTTATGTGAGCAATTGCTCGCCAAAGTTGACTGGAAATAAAAAGCATTTGGGTTAAAAAAGCCCCGAAGTATCATTTTGACACTTCGGGGCTTTTTTTAGATCGAACAAGCAAAAAAACTACCTTAAAGCAGGCTTACAAAGCCCTTTAGTATTTACATTTGGGCAATAGTAGTATTTACAATAACTTTTATTTCAATGATTTTTAACTCTAATTATTACTGGCTAATCGGAGCATTGGTTGTCATTATTGTGCAAGCTTTCATTGTCAACCATTGGTCTAATGCAAAATATTGGACAATATTGAACGCAATTTTTCTTATAGCAACCATTATCTCTTACTCAGCCTTTAGCTTTAAAAACAAAGTGAGCAAAGAGCGGGTACAGATGCTCAAGAGCTCAACGAATATAAGCCAAAAAGTGATTACTGAAAAAGACATTTCACACCTGCCTGCAGTTGTTCAAAAATGGTTGGTGAACGGTGGAGTAATGGGCAAAAAGCCCATTACCAATATTCGTTTAACTCAAGACCTACAACTAAAAATGACCCCAGAGCAAAATAGTTGGAATAATGGAATTGCAGAACAATACATTACGGTGCAACCACCTACATTTAACTGGAGTATCAAGACTCGAATGGGCGTTATGGGTGTAGTGGGACGAGATAAATTTGAGCATGGGCAGGGTGAAATGGTCATTAAACTGATGTCTCTTGTTTCGGTGGCAAATGCCAAACAAAGCGAAAAGGTTGACCAGGCTACTTTGCAAAGATACTTGGCCGAAATTGTTTGGTATCCAACGGCATCGCTAAGCCCTTATATTGTTTGGGAGCAAATAGATGGCAATACTGCTAAAGCCACCATGAAGGTGAACGACACCAAAGGTGCAGGAGCATTTTATTTCGATGACCACGGGAACTTCCTTAAGTTTACAGCATTGCGATACAAAGACTTGAAAGATAAAGAACCGAAATTATGGACTGTTTCTGCCATCAAAACAGAAGAGCGAAATGGAATTAGAATGCCTGTAGAGTTAAAGGCTGATTGGAAGTTAGACAATGGAGATTGGACCTGGCTGAAGCTAAAGATCAAGGCTATAAATTATAATGTAACAAAAACGCCAACAGTAGGTAATATGTACGCAAAATAATTGATTGTTTTTTGTTTGTAAATAAGGGGGGGCGATAGACCAGGGGTTTGATGTACTCTATCCATCTTTTAACTACGCTTTTTTTAAGTTGCTGAAAATCAACATGATATAAAAAGTGTAGATACTTGTGGAACAGGGTATACCTAGAACCTTGCACCTAGTCCCTAGAACCTTGTCAGGGCTTTTAACCTCGTTGGGCCCAACCCAGTAAAACTGCCCCGATGAGTCGTGTATTATTCTGATGCAAAAATGCGGCTGTATATTATGTAGCATATTTCGTGTAAGTTGCCCAACTTTTTTATCGCCAGGGGATATCATTAGATCTTTAATAATCAGCAAGTTAGCTTTCACCCGATTATTTTTGGTCGTACTTAAGAGTTTTAAGGTGCCAGCTAAATTCTCCGTTTTTACCCATCTGGAAGCCAAAGCACCAGCACCTCATCTTTATAACTTTGTAAGACTTCAATCAGAGTGGTATTTTGTTGATGCATCTTTGCATCTTTTGCAATACTGTTGCAAAAGATGATTTTTTATTTACATTTGCAACATTGTTGCATAAATGTAAATCCATTAAAGGAAAAATGAGACTTGTTAAATTTACTCTTGTATTAATGTTCGCACTGCTTGGCGTAGCTATAGGTTATGGACAAAATTCAACTATCAAAGGTAGAGTCATGGATAAAACGAATGCTCCTATTGTAGGAGCCACCGTGGTCTACAGCACAAATGCCCAAAATGTGGTTACTGCGACTGGTAACAGCGGGAACTTTTTTATCGAAGGTCTAAAGGACACGAAAGGCATATTAAAAATTAGCTTTGTTGGTTATCAGACTTTGGAAGTGAATCTTTCTGATGGACAACGCAACACAGAGGCATTATTTCTTACCCTTGAACAAAGCATAACAGAGCTTAAAGGGGTAGAAATTGTTGGTAGGGTCAAAAAAAGCTATCACAGTGATTATTCGTTTTCGGCTACCAAGCTTCCTATTCAAAACAAAGAATTACCTCAGGCAATATCATCTATTACCAAGGAGCTCATCACCGACCAACAAGCATTTCATGTAGGGGACGCAGTAAAAGTGGCCAGTGGGGTAGTACCCTCTAGTTTTTACAACCAATACTCTATTCGAGGCATTAGCCAAAACGAAGAAGGGCAAATTATCAATGGATTGCGTACCCGACAATTTTATTTTCTACAACCTCTGACCGCCAATATTGAGCGTGTGGAAGTGCTCAAAGGACCCGCCTCTGTTACATTATCTAGTGTCGACCCAGGAGGAAGCATCAATATGGTGACCAAAAAACCTTTGCCTATCGACAGAAAAGAAATCAGCATGGCAGCCGGTAGTTTTAGCACCATCCGAGGAACATTGGACTTTACCGGTCCCCTTAACGAAAGTAAAACACTGCTTTATCGCCTGAATGGTGCCGTGCAAGAAGCGAAGTCTTACCGTGATTTGATCAATAACAAATCTATCTTGATTTCACCCTCTATTAGTTATATCCCTAATGAACGTACTGCGGTAAATGTCGAGGTTATTTACAACAGCATGCAAGGAAACCTTGATCGGGGACAACCTATTTTTGGGGCGGTGGCTGGAGTGACCAATTTGAACAGTACTCCCATTAGTTTAAACCTGGGTGCCCCTGGCGATTTTTTCCAGTCAAAGGAGTTGCTCATTATGGGGTCTTTATCGCATCAGTTTACCAAAAAAATCAAGCTCAATGTTCAGTATATGAAGCAAACCTGGACTGAAGATTTGCAAGAACACCGTACCATCAATGCCTTTGCTCCTGATATTAATGGAAATACCATTGCCAATTTGGTAGGCATGCGCTTTGTACAACGAAAGCAGTTTTGGAACATTGACAACGTAAATGCTTATTTTAACTTTGACTTTGACCTGGGACCTACCCGACATGTGTTGGTGGCAGGTTATGATTTACATAGTTGGCAAAAGTTGCCTGGTGGAGGACAAAACTCTGCCCGTGGTTTTTTGTTGAACGATGGCAGTGTAACCCGTGGTTTTGACCCTGCCAATGCTGCCAACTACCAAACCATTGCCTATGGCGATGTGACCATTCCCCGCCCCAATGTGCCCCACTTTGATCTTAGCAATCCATCGACAACCATTCGCAATATCAGCGATTATAACCTCAACTCGCGTTTTGCCATTCCCAATGCGCTCACCACTACACATGCGACTTATGTGCAAGATTTTATCAAACTTGGTAAGCTTTCTCTATTGCTAAGCCTAAGGGCTGAATGGTTTGAAGACATCACCAACCACAATACCAGCAAAGCAGCTTCTTTTACCAATAAAGTTTTGATCCCTAGAGTGGGCATAACTTATGAAATCTTTAAAAACATCAACGCTTATGCAGTGTACCTTGAGGGCTATCAGCCGCAGTCCAATACGGTCACTTTGATGCCTAGCACAGGCAGTTTTTTCTGGGCTGATCAATCAGCTGCTCAATTTGAGCCATTGATTAGCGACTTGAAGGAGTTTGGGATCAAAGCAAGTTTTTTTGACAACAGCATTGTGGTAAATAGTGCCATTTATGAAATCAATCAAAAAAACATTCTCATCAGTGCCAATGACCCAAACAACCCTGACTTGCTGGTTCAGCGTGGGGCTGACCGAAGCCGAGGGTTTGAGGTGGACATTGCTGGATTTATTACTCCCGACTGGCAAGTCAATGTATCTTATAGTTATATAGATGCCAGCATTGTAGACGATGATGACGAAAACTTGATTGGGAAACGCAAAGAGAATACACCTTTCAACAGTGGAAATTTGTGGACAAGGTATAATTTCCCGCAATCGTCTGTCCTAAAAGGCATAGGCATAGGTTTTGGTATGCAATATCAAGGCACCAAAATTCCTTGGTTTACGCGTGACTTTGAAGTTCCCGCTTTCACTATTTTCGATGCGGCACTCTATTATGCTCCTGCTAAAGGCAATTTACAATTGGCACTTAACCTGAGAAACCTCGCCAATGAAACTTATTGGTTGGGTGCTCAAACCTACACCCGTTTGTTTCCAGGAGCCCCTCGCAATTATATGCTTACAGCAACCTACAGATTTTAAAATCATCTTTTCTCAAAGCCCATGCATTGTTGTGGGCTTTCAAAAGTTTTATAATAAAAATGCGCTCCAATCATATCAAAGTTTTTGCTCGTCAAGTGCTTGTTACCAAACTCAAAACCAAGAGCGTGGTATACCTCCTTCTGATCTTTAACCTGCTGATATTTGTCTCACTTTATACTGAGTTTAGGGTACGTACTCAAGACCATCATCATGTGGAGCAATACAGCAAAGAAGTGCGCCAACGTTGGGAAAACAACCCCGATAAACACCCACATCGAATGGCCCACTATGGTTATTTGGTTTTTAGGCAAAAGTACCCCCTTGGCTTTTTTGATCCGGGCATTCACCACTTTCTTGGAAATGTGGTTTTTTTAGAAGCCCACCAACAAAACCCGATCAATTCCTCAGAAGCAAGTTATTCCAGTGGTTTGCTTCGTTTTGGGTATTTCTCAGCTTCTATGCTTTTGCAAGTATTGGTTCCTCTGTTGATTTTCTTTTGGGGGTTCAACCTTGTATCGCAAGACCGTGAAAATGGCACCCTAAAAATTGTGTTTACTCAAGGGGCAGACTGGAGGGGGGTGTTGTGGGGCAAAACCCTGGGTTTATACCTATTGGCTATGTTGGTATTTGTACCCGCCCTCATCTTTTCCTTGTTGCTGGTATGGTTTCATGAGGCTTCCCTCGTCAATAGTCAACTGATGAGTAGGCTTGGGTTATTGTTTGTGACTTATGGCTTATACTTTTTCTTGATGGCTGCTTTGGCAATATATGTTTCAGGACGTAGCAAATCTTCGAGAGGTGCGTTGATTACATTATTGGGTATTTGGCTTTTTTTCAGCCTTATACTTCCCAAGCTCGCTACTACCTATGGGCAAGCAAAATACCCTGCACCTTCTAAAATTGCATTTGACATCAAAGTAGAAGAGGAATTGCTAAAACTAGGGGATAGCCACAACCCTGACGATCCACATTACCAACACCTGAAAGATTCGGTGTTGGCTGTGCACAAGGTCAATTCTACCGATCAATTACCTTTCAACTATCAAGGGTTTGTGATGAAAGAAGGAGAAAAGCTAAGCTCTAAAGCCTACAACAAGCGCTACGAAAAACTATTGCAGATTTATCAAAAACAAAATAATATGTTACGTCTGGCGGGCATTATCAACCCTATGGTAGCCATCAAACAAGTCTCTATGGCTTTAGCAGGGTCTGGTTATGCTACTTATGACGATTTTCGCGCACAAGCCGAAAAATATCGCTACAGTTTAGCCCAAAAAATGAACGATTTGCAAATCAAGTTAATCAGCAATGTGCGAGGGAAACGAATCCAGGGCAAGCCCGATATTTTGGACAAATCGCATTGGGCTCAATTTCCGGATTTTAATTACCGTTTTTTAAGCTTTTCTCAAATCCTTGCCCAGGAATACCTCTCTTTATTAGTACTATTAGGCTGGATGCTAGGGCTGGGCTTATTGGTACACTACTCTAAAAGCTTGAAAGTTATCTAAAATGAATCAATTATTAATCATCAGTTTTTTTAAAACCAAAGCGTCCTGGATAGGACTAGCGTCTATATTTTTTGCGGGTATGCTGAGCTTGTATTTTGGTGGGTTATTCATCGAAGAAACCCAAGAAAATGAACGTCGAGCCATCTTGTTACAAAAAGAAAACATTGAGCGAAATGTACAGCATCACCCCAAAGACATAGGGTTGTTATTATATTATCAAAAGTTTGGTTTGGTCAATCAAGTATCTCCCTTAGCAAGCTTAGCCATTGGGCAACGCGATATTTCGCCCTCTATTCAAAGGGTAAATATTCGCAACCTTGAAGAGCAAAAATACAACTCCAGACTAGCCAACCCGGTCTATCAACTTATTGGAAACTTTGACTTTAGTTTTGTGCTTGTTTACTTTATTCCTTTGGTAATCATTGCCTTGTGTTTTAACATGATTTCTGAAGAAAAAGAAGGAGGTACCTGGGCACTTGCCCTGAGCCAAACAAATAATACCAAAGGAATGATTCGCGCCAAGCTACTTTTAAGGTATAGTAGCATATTGGTGGTGCTTGTATTATTGTTAATCATTGCCAAGTTTTACTTGAGCATACCACTAAACCAAAAATATGCGGCCTTTTGCCTGGTGTCGGTTGCTTATGTGAGCTTTTGGTTTGCGGTGGTATGGTGGGTCATTTCTTTTCACCTCAGCTCTAGTAAAAACGCCCTGGTTTTGCTCACAATTTGGGTGTTCTTAAATGTTATTGTGCCTGCGGCCATTAGCGGCATAGTGTCTTTGGTTTACCCCATACCAGAAACCTTTGGCACAGTAGTAAAAAGTAGAGAAGGCTATCATAATAAGTGGGACAAGGAAAAGGCGCCTACCATCCAGAAGTTTATCAAACATTACCCACAACTTGCTCAATACAAGCACCCCAAAGGCGCCCGGTTTAGCTGGTTTTGGTATTTTGCTATGCAGCAAATGGGCGACGATGAAGCTTCGGCACAATCAAGGGAACTACAGCAGAAAGTGAAAAAACGAATAAGGTTGAGTGAAAATACAGCAATGTTTTTTCCTAGTGCCCACACTCAATTGGTACTCAACTCTTTAGCCAACGCAGGTTTGCAAAATCAGCTCAATTTTATGCAAGCACTGGAAAAGTTTCATGAAAGAAAACGGCTTTATTTCTACCCAAAAATATTTAGCCAGACTGCTTCAACCACCGAAAAGTGGGACAAACACACACTGGCCAAATACGAAGAACAATCGGAGGTAAATTGGCTTCAATTGCTGTGGCCACTATTATTGGGCATAGGCATTTGTTTGGGGGCTGCACGGCTCAACCAACGTAAATTTTATCATTTATAATTTTATTCAAAAAAAACGAAATAATGCTTAAAGCTATTGACCTTACCAAAAAATACGGCAATCATACTGCACTTAACCAATTAAATCTCACCGTTAACGAAGGAGAAATATTTGCTTTGCTTGGTCAAAATGGTGCAGGCAAAACGACTACCATCAACTGCTTTTTAGGTTTTATAAAACCCACCAGTGGTCAAGCACTGGTGGGTGATGCTTCGGTAGCTACATCTCCAGCCTTGTCTAAAAAATACTTGGCTTATATTCCAGAAACTGTCATGTTATACCCTCACCTCACGGGTTTGCAAAACCTGAAATTTTTTTCTTCATTGGCAGGTTTCCAATACTCAAAAGAAGACCTTATCTATTTCTTAAAAAAAGTAGGCTTACAAGACGATGCTCACCAAAAATCCACCAAAGGGTATTCGAAGGGGATGCGCCAAAAGGTAGGGATTGCAATTGCATTGAGCAAAAAAGCCAAAGCGTTGTTGTTAGATGAGCCTACGAGTGGACTAGACCCTAAAGCAGCCAATGAATTTTCAAATATTTTAATAGAGTTGGCTCAGCAAAAAACAGCTATTTTGATGGCTACTCACGATATCTTTCGTGCTAAAGAAATTGCACATCAAATCGGAATACTGAACGCCGGAAACTTGGTATCTCAGGTAGAAGCAGCCAGCTTGACAGCGCTTGAACTAGAGGAGCTATACTTGCAAACGGTGTAATACTGGGTTGATAGCAATGATAGTTTCAAGCAGCAAGCCCTTAGATGTTGATGTGTATCGGCGCTTTGTTTTATTGAATTGACCTTATCACAGCAAATTGCCCCCTCCAAACTTGATTTGGAGGGGGCAGCCTTATGTATGTATGCACTACAACAAATGCTTAGGAACACGTTCCTTAATGCATATTAATCAAAGACTCATACTGTGGTTGGTTGGCAGTAACCATTGCTTGCTTTAGGGTGTTTTTCCAGCGAGCCAGGTCAGGGTGATTGTGGTCGTCTATTTGTTGAAGAATGGATTTGATTTTTGTAAAATGATAAATCTTATGCTCCTTTATTTTGTTGAGATAAGGTTTTAAGTACGCCTTATCTTCAGGGGTGAGACACAACGCAGAGGCATCTGTATGGGCAAACGCTTTGGCCAATGTTTGGGTAGGCTGAATGGTTTCAGGCATAGGCAAAGTAAACCAAAAAGTACTGCCTTTACCCAAAGTTGATGTTACCCCAATACTGCCTTGGTGAGCTTCTACCACCATTTTACAAAAGGCAAGCCCCAACCCGGTAGAGGCTTGTTTGGCATTGGCTTGGTGGTAAGGCTTAAATATCGTTGCCAAGTGTTCAGGGGCAATACCCTCTCCATTATCGCTCACCATCACTTTTATCTCTTGGGTAGCGGGCATTGCTTCGTATTGTAGGGTAATGTGCCCGTTATTAGGGGTAAACTTGATGGCGTTATGCAAAAGATTAAGCAATACCCTGGATACCAGCTGGGTGTCTAAAGGCAAGTACATTTCCTGGGTTTCTGACTGCTCTAGTCGAATGTTTTTGGCTTGGGCAAACCACTCGACCTGTGCAAGGGTGGTTTTGCCTAGTGCAGGCAGGCATTGGGTAGATTTTTTGAGTTTGACTTCGGTTTTGGTAAATTTTTGTGCATCGAGCATATTCAAAATGAGTAATAACATGCGTTGGGCAGCTTGGTGAATAGCGTTTGCTTGTGGGTGCAGGTGAGCGTCTTGGGTAAACCCCATAATTGCCTGAAGAGGGTTCTTGAGGTCATGGGCAATCATTCCTACCATTTTCTCTTTAAAACTGTCCAGCTCTTTAAGCTTTTGCAAGGCTTGCTCAAGATCGTTTTTTTGTTCAGAAATGAGTTGGGCGCTGTTTCGAATGGTTATGTAAGACTCCTCTAGTTCGGCATTGACCAGGCTAAGTTTGCGGTTGTGGCGTTTTTGGCTACGGTAAAACATCAACAACACGATGAACAGCAGGGCAGAGAGCCCCAACCCCAGGTAAGTAGCCCTTTGGGTAGCCTCTCGACGGCGTATGTCTGCCTGCATTAGCTGGTCTTTTTGGGTCTGCACTACTTTTAGCGAGTCTACCCGTTTTTGTGCCATATATTGGGTTTCCAAACGGGCAATCTTTTGAATGTTCTTTTTGTTTAAAAGACTGTCTGCCATTTGTTTAAATAGCATGTGGTTTTCGAGGGCTTTTTGCGGCTTGCCTGTTGCCTGGTATGTTTTGGCGAGGTACTCTGCCCCATATTTTATAAAAAGAATCATCCCGGTTTTAGTAGCAGCGTGTAGCCCCTTGTTTAAGTACTCTTGGGCTTTGGAGTAGTTTTTTTGAGAATAATAAGCCATCCCCAGGTTTATTTGTGCTTCTGCCGACATTGCTTTTTCTCCCATTACTTCACGCATTTTCAGGGCTTTTTCAAAAAAATCATGGGCTTTTGTATACTGCTTTTGCAACAATGCCACCCTTCCCAAGCCCAAATAACTGTCGGCAATTTTTGCTTTGAGTTTGAGCTGCTTTTCGAGGGCAAGCGCTTGTTGGTAATAAGCAAGTGCTTTGTGATAGTTTCCCTTGAGCTCGTGTACAATGCCCAAGTTGTTATAACTAATGGCTATGCCTCTTTTGTATTTGACTTGCGTGTATTTCTGGAGTGCTTTATGAAAAAAAACTAATGCCTTGGCATAGTCACCCTGTGTTTTATAAATGTCCCCTATGTTATTGAAGCTTTGCGCTATTCCTTGTTTACTTTTTATTTTTTCTCTGAGCATAAGCGATTTTTGAAAAGCCTCTAGAGCTTTGGGATAATTGCCCTGGTACCGATATATAATGCCCAAGTTGTTGTAATTTACAGCTATGCTTCGTTTGTCTTTGATGAGTTGATCAATGGCAATAGCACGTTGATGAAGTAGAATCGCTTTAGGGTAGTTGCCTTGTCGTGAATAAACAATGCCCATGTTGTTGTATATTGTTGACAAGCCCAAGGTGTCTTTAACTTCTTTCCCTAGCTTTGCTGCGCGTTGATAAAAATTGAGTGCTTTAGGGTAGTCACCCTCATCGGTGTAAATGTTAGCCAAACTACTATAACACTTCGCTATTCCTTTTTTGTTGACAAGCTTTTTTTCTATGCGTAGCGCCTTGTGGTAAATCTCGATGGCTTGAGTGTTTTTGCCTTGATATTTATAAATAGTGCCGATGTTGACACAAGTAGATGCCATGCCTTTTTTGTCTTTGATTTGGGTCCTTATTTTAAGCGATTTTTGGTAATAACCCAGCGCTTTGTCCATGTTACCCTTGAACCAATAAGTAGCCCCTATGCCATTGTAGGCATTGGCCACCCCTCCTTTATACTTTATTTTTTGAGAAAGGCGCAATATCTTTTCAAAAAACTGCATGGCATCAACACGCTTGCCTTTGACAAGGTTTACAAAGCCCAAGTAGTACCAGGCATCGGCCACCCCTTGAGGATATTGGATGGTGTTGGACAAGCTAATGGACCGTGAAGTGTAGTGGGCTACCCTGGCAGAGTCCATGTAGCGGTATTCTTTTGCCAACAAATTATATACATCTACCTTTTGTTGGTTGGTAAGAGTAGTTTTCAGCACTTTTTGCAAAGAATCAACCGTGCGGGGGTTTTGACCAAAAACATAGTGTGAGGTAATAAATATTAACACACATAATTTACAAAATGTATTCATTGTTTTAGTAAGCATAAAATAAGTGATTTAGGAATATGTACCTGATTGCATTTGTTTACCCAATACATGCCTTAGGTGAGATTGGTTGCCTGTGGCTAAATTTAAATTCAAGGCAACTTATTTCGGCTTTGAGTTGTATTGCCTTTGGTGTTGTGTGGTTGTCTTAATTACAGGGTGTTTAGTAGCCCAACCAAACCACCAATGTTATCACTTGAATAATTTACTTACTAACCAAAAGTAGAGCATCCCATGACAATGAATCCCCATTCCTTCAGAAAAAAAATATTGGTAGCCGATGATAATCCGGCAGTCATTGAAACCATATTTCAATATTTTAATGACACCCGCCAACCTTACGAATTACTCAATGCCTGCAATGGTTCTATTGCCTATCAGGTGGCTAGAGAAGAACTTCCCGATCTGATTATTCTGGACTGGGAAATGCCCATGCTCTCTGGCTTGGAAGTGATTGGTTATTTGAAAAAACAAGAAGAAACCCGACACATACCTATTATCATAGCTACAGGTGCCCAAATAGAAGATCGCAACCTGGAAGAAGCTCTGGAAACAGGCGCTATAGATTATATTCGCAAGCCTTTTAGTCGCATCGAACTATTGGCACGCTCTAAGGCAGCCATGCGCATGAGTGCACTCCATCAAAGAGAAAAAATATTGTTGCAGTCGGTCATAGATGCCCAAAACAGAGAGTTGTCGACAATTGCTTTGCAAGTAGCTCAAAAAAACGAGTTGCTGGATGGAGTAGTAAAAAAACTTCAACCTATAGCCTCTAAAGACAATGCAATCAAAAGCTACCTCAAAACTTTACAAAATGGCTTAAGTCTGGACAATCAGTGGGACAAGTTTAAATTACATTTCGAAAAAGTACACCCTCATTTTTTTGCCCGATTACAACAAAACTACCCTGTGCTGAGCCCCAACGAGCTAAAACTTTGTGCTTACATGAAAATGAATTTGTCAGTCAAAGAAACCATGCAAATTCTGAATATTTCTAAAAAAGGATTGGAAACAGCACGTTATCGGATGAAGAAAAAGTTAAACTTGAAGCCCAAAGATGACCTGCCCAAGTTGATGCAGCAGTTTTAAGCCAACCACTCCTTGCCAAGCCAGGGCTATTTTATGAACCAAGTACCAAGATCGTGACAGGTACTTGGTTTTTTGTTTTTCAAAATTCCCCATGAAGGGCATTTGAAGGGTTACTTGTAGAGTGTTTGAAGGGCTTCAAAAATGGCTTACCTGCCTTGGTATGCGTTAATTTGTAACACTAATCAGGTACCAAACATTGCAGATATTATGTCAGACCGCCTCATTCCTGTGGTTCAGGAAACCACAGAAACCAACAAGCAAGAAAACAGTCAAAACAAGGATCACCAAAACACGCACAAAGCCAGACAAAAGTCTGTCAAAACCAAACACAAGGGGATTTCTACCAGTCACACGCCTGTGCAAACCAAGTCAAGAAAGGACTCAAGCAGCTCTGACCGCTCAGCAGAAGAGATCAAAAGTGAGCCAGAAGCCTTGCCCGATAACGGCGAGTTTCCACGCTATGCCATGCAAGGGCAAGAAGCGGCAAACCCACAATTGACATTAAGAAACTATGTGCATACGCTATTGTCAAGGCTTGCCTACTATCGTCAAAAATTTGCTTTTTTAAGAGATGGATTAGCTTTTGACGAAGCCAACAGGGAAACCAGGCAGCAAGAGTTGCAAGCGTTGGTGGCGATGATGGTAGATTATATAGTGGTATTGGTCAACAAGGATAAACGCCCTCATCAACAAGAAAACTTGCAAGAGCTGGACCACATGATTCGTTTTTTGCTCGAAAGAGCCAATGCTATAAACTTTGCTGAAACTCCTTCAGTATTGGAAGACTTTAAAAAAGAGTTGCCACATATTCGAGCCTCTAAAGGCCGGTTAGAGTTTGTTGATGAGGCTGACAGAATGGTAGATCCAGCACAAAATAGACACACTGAGTTTGACCAAACTTTTAGAAAAACCAACGATTTAAGGGGGAGTCATCCTGAACGCATGCCAGGCAGTGCAGAGTCTATCAAGGGCTTCTTATTTGAGGTACACATGCCAGCAAAGGGTGCCGTTACCTATTTGTATGAATGGTTGCTGAACAAACCAAAATCTGCCAATTTTTATCCAGTCATGAGCCTGTTATCTCGTCCTGATGTACGCAAGATAGAAAATGCGTTTGTTTACCACACCGAAAATAAACAAAGAATTACGCTAAGGGTAGCCATTGCTGCCGCGTTTGGAGCGAAAAAGGAAGATGACCTGAAGCATTGGCGTTATAATACCCGTGTGCAGTATTTGTATGAATTGCTCGACAACAAGGGCAAAGCCTCTACTGCGATGCGTATTGCCATCTCTTTGGGACGAGCGGGCGAAGGTGTACCTTCAGAAAAACTGCGGACAGATGAGGCTGAAGTGGTAAGACTTGTAGAAAAAATGGAGCCTAAAGAATTACTCGATTTTTGGCACAATTATCAGCCCAGGCTTAAAAGTTACCTGAGCCCTTATAACCTGCAGCGGGTGAGAAACTACGTAAATGCCAATCAACAATATGCTGCTATTAAAAACAACGTGGATGCTCTAGAAAAAACAGGCGAGGAAGGCGAAAAGCAAAAGCATCAAGAAACCCTGACCAGTTGGCAAGAAAGCATATTGCAAGCAAAAGGAGACGAAGGAAAAGAAAAGATTCCGTTTCTAGAGCAAAAAGACCGTCACCTGGAAGGCATCATCAAGCACTATGTCAATGGAGGCAGTAAATACCTGCGCAAGATAGGGCCAAGAGGAATAGTTTCGTTGAGTGGCAACGTGAAAGACCTCAAAAAGGAAGTGGCCGATTGGCTCAAAAATACCATCAAAGAAGAAAAGACCTATTTTGGGGGGTATCCGCTCATTCGCAAATATGTGTTGGGCGAAAAAGTGGAATTCTTTATGAGAAAGAATAGTAAGCTGGTGATACCCAAGCCCAATGCCACAGCCAATGATTTAGATGCCAGGTTAGGCAGGGTGGTCAATGTGCCAACCCGCTATACTGCCAAAGCATTGGCAGATAAAAAGGTGAAGGTGGGGTGGCACGATGGCGACCGAAATATGTTAAGGTTGTTGATTTCAGCCGGATTTGATGCTGATAAAACAGCCGAAGAGGAGCAGCCTGAAAGACCCTTAGACATCAATGCTAATGATCTAAAAAGTAGCCAGCTTATTTTGGCAAGAATTGAGTCGGCAGTGCGTCAAGGAGACTTGGGACGCCCCAAAGAAATTGTAAAGCTACTGGGCGATTTGGCGGCTCAGGCAAAGATCAAAGGACGCTATGATGTAGTCAATCGCAGGCAAGATATATTTAAATCGATGATGGAGCTATCAGACCGAATGCGGGTGGAGTTTTTGAGCCTTTTTGTAGACAACCCCATTGCGCATGCCGATAGTGCCGAAGATGCTGATGGGTTGGTGGAGCAGGCATTGGGTGAGTTGGAAAAGCTATTGGTAGGGCTAAATATGCTCCCTAAGCAAATATACGAGGCGTTGGGCAAGCTAAAATATGGAAGCGACATTGGCGATGATTATTTAAAACTAAGGCGCAGTGCTGGAATGACCAACTACACCCGGATGGAAGGATTGAGAAAATGGACAGCCAATGAGCCCTTCAACCCCAGCAAAACCCACATCTATGCGTTGGCGTTGTCAGACAAAGAGTTGGCAATGGCAAGACAAGATGATGAAATGTTGCTGGGCTTAGAGTTTAAATTTATTCAGTCTGTGATGCATACCCGTGAAACGGACTATGTCAAGTATGTAGGCTCTTTGTTTCGCAGCCTTGCTTATCACATAGGCTTTGAGCCTAAACTGAAGTGGCAAGACATAGATAAAAAAAACCGTCAGGGTGCCTATAAAAAAATGCAAAACTGGGTGAAGCCACCCAATCAAGGTAGCCCAAGGCAACACCGATTGACCCCAGTAGAAGCAAAAGATTTTTCTCAAAACTATCTGGGCTACTATACCAAATACATAGGCAAAGGAAAAGGCGCAGGCAAGGCTGCCGAACAAGCAAAACAAGATCGAAAAGCCCAGGAAGAAAGATGGGATAGTTTGGCAACCCACGATGAGATGGTGGTAAACGACACAGAGTATAGGCGTCAAGTTAATATTTGGTGTAGCAGGTTGCATAAGGTAGCTGTCAACAAAAACTACCATGAAATTATGCTCATGATGATGAGGGTATGGCAAGCAGGAGATAAGTTTTATGTGCCAAAGGGGGTGGTAGTAAAAAGTTACCAGCGAAACCCTTACCTCAAACAAGATTTTAATGAAAAAAGAAAAGAAGTTTTTCTATTTGAGGTATTTGATGCCCTTTCTGAGGCTGCTCAAAAAAGAATTGCTCAAGACACTTTTTTGGGCTACCAAAGCCACCAAAAAGCCTCATTAAACAAGTCTATAAAGCATTTGCAGGGTGGAACATTGGAGCTCATTCCCTTCATTATCAAGCAAGGGTTTAGGTGGTTTCGTAAGCTGGATGGCAAAGACAAGGAACTGGCTCAATATACTTTTACGGGGTTGCATGGGCGGGTATTGTTGGACGAATGGACAGATTATAAATCGCACAAAACAGCTTTAGGTAAAAGAAACAATTTGCGTGAGCAAATGGCTAAGCTTAAGCAAGAAATTAAGAAAAATAAAGAGCCTGGCTTGTTTGAGCAGAAAAAAGAAAAGTTAGAGGGGCTAAAAGAAGAGGTTGAAACACAAAGCCGGGAAGTCAGACAAAAACACTTGCCGTTGCCTGGCAAGGAACAACTGGAAAGGTTATATGGAGGCAATGAAAGTACTCATACGAGTTTGGTGTTAGACCTAATGACTCACTTGAGCGATGCGGCTACCCACGACAAGGCTTTTGTAGATACTTTGCTGGCAGAGGGCTACTTGGCAGAAGATATTTTTGCCTTGTCTGAGAACTACCTCACGCTGCATGCCAGCATCAAAAATAAGTCATTGAACGCAGGGGTAAGTTGGCAATGGCTCACCGCCAAGTCGGACGAATATAAAGAAGGAGGGGCACGCCTTATGAGCGCCATGCGAAATATAGAGCAAGGGGTGAACGCCAAAAATGCTTTTGAAGACCTGGGTCAAGACAAGGAATACTTTGAAAAAACTTTTAAAGACGATGTGACCAAACGCCAGGAAGGTTTCGAGGAGTCGTCTAAGACTTATCGAAAAAACCTGATAAAAACTATAGAGCTGGTGGTATTGGTGGGGGTAGTGCCTTTTGCCTCGGTAGGTGTAGTACCTATCATCATTGACAACTTGGTGTTGGGAGCGTTGTATGCGGGTACAGGCTTTGTAACGGCAGTAATTGACAAAGCGTTGGATCCTGACAAAGAAACCATTCAAAACTATGTAGGTTTTGCCGGCTTTGAGGCTATCAAGGCCTCTCTGACAGCGATGATGTATATGGGCTCTTTTTTCTTAAGTGATGCTATCAAAGAGTCTAAACTGTTGGGTGATAGCATTAACGGGCTTAAGGATGGAGGCAAAAAACCTGTTGAGTTGGCAGTAAAAGATGGAGGAAGGTATGTAGGGGTAGGGATGACCCGTAGCTTGGGTAAAGAAGTGATCAAAGGCTTGGAGGGCTTTGTCAAAGGAAAACCTAACGAAGATACCTGGAGAAACATTAGAGACCAGGTAACTAATCCGGCGTCTTTGGTAAAAGCCCTCACCAAGGCAGCTACCAACACTACATTTGAGGTGACCGGGCTCAACGATGTATTGAAGGAGGAAATGAACCCACTCTCAGAACAAAGTAAAGACAAGGAGGTGCTAGACCCTAGAGAACGCAACGCTGAATTTAGAGCCAACGAAGGGGCGCGAGCCATTCGTAGGTATATTAATACTCCGTTGGGCTTAGACAAGCTCGTAGAGTATACCCAAGAAATGGTGTCAAACCGAAATCCTTTGTTTAAATCTTTTGAAGACAAAAGTGACAAAGATGATGTGCAGCCTTTGGCGCAAGCCCATATAGAGGAAAAAATGAAGGAAGACCGCCTGCAAGATGTCATTGATGACCTGGAAGAGGTGGTAGAAAGGGTGAATGAAGAGATAGCTGATCACAATGCATCTGCCAAAAACCAGAAGTTTGGCTTTATTAATATGAGTGACATCTATAACACTGTAAAAAACACTGGTGTGGCAGGCATCGACAAACTCAAGGGTGCTTTATGGGCTGTAAAGAATAACCTCGATTTTCTCTGGCCGCGTAACAAAGCGGCAACAAACAAGCCTGAGAAGGCAACAGATGGCAAAGAAAACAGCCAAGAAGAAATGCTTAAAAGCAGCAAAAATCTAAACCTAGAGAACAAAACCAAAAAGACGACAGTTCCTAAGCCCAAGGCTAAAACCCCCAATATTAAAAGAAGACGTTCTCTGAAGGCTATAGAAGCAGAAAAATGGGCCAATAACTGGTTTAGAGATGGAGCGCTTGTTACAGGCTCTTATCAAGGGCAACCCTATACTTTTAATGTGCAGAATGTTTCTGGTCGGGGACATAACTGCTTGATTAATTGCATAGTAGAAGGGCTTGGAGAGGATTCAACACAAGTATTGAATATTCGGAAATTTCTTATGACACAATTTCCTAAAGAAGTACAAAAAGGTAATTACCTGGAGGCGAGTGATGAGATTGTTGGTGCTATATTTTCGCAATTGACGCAAAACGCGAATGTGGTAGTATGGAGAAGAATAGGCAAAAGTACTGTCGATGCTATGAACTTTATTGCAGGCAGGGGAAGTCGAGTTTTACATATTGTGCATGTAGGCGATCACTTTCAAATATTGAATCCTCGATAATTAATTGAAGTTGCGAGGTATAAGCGACAAGCTTCAAGTGCCAGTTATATTCGTGCCTAAAATATATAAATAGCTGGAATTTAAGCTTTTACAGTTTATATACTGCAACTTGGGTTAATTAGGAAGCGTAAAAACTTCTTTATACAAATCAATACTCCGCAGTGATTTTAGTCAAAGTTGATTACTGATTACCTTCGTTGAGCTCCCGTTGGTCGGTTATCAAA
>NZ_CANLRP010000047.1 GCF_947493425.1 uncultured Microscilla sp.
ATAAATAACCACATGTAGTGGGCTAAACGCTAGATCAGGTAGTTGCCTGAAGATCAGGCAATGCCTGTGGGGGCTACTGACTATGGACTTTCGTAATTCTCAAACTCGTAATTCCTAATGGGCGCGAAGCCACTATGGTCTACCGACTACTGACTATGGACTAATTCGTAATTAAACTACTCTCTATACCTAGCCATTTGAGTATCAAATTTTTTGTGGTAAGAGTTTCCTTTATTCCAGGCCAATTTTAGAAATTTTTCGCTTTGGTCAATCGTGGTCTCGTCAAATACCTGACGGTCTTTGACAATATGAATCGCTTTGCCTTTGTTAAAATAAATAGAAATTTCACCGTAGAGCTTTTTCTTATCGTTGCGCTTTTCATAATAAAAAATTAGTTGACCGTCCAAGTCATACAAAAACTCTTCATAATCAAGCGTTTTTTTCACTACTGTTTTTATGGTAATGGTACGAATAGTAGGGGCTGCCTTACCACTAAAACTGTAAAAATAGCGTTCCAACCTTTTGTAATCTCCTTGCCTAGGCAAGCCTTTTCCGGTAGAGTTAAAGTTATATTCGTTGATATAGTACTTCTCCTGAGTAATTTTATCTTTGATATAATAATATAAATCCTGAATGTAGCGTACTTTTTTGTTTTGAGCTTGCCCCATGCTTTGAGTGCCCAAAAACAACCCTGCTACCAATCCTAAAAGCAACCTCATTTTTCTCATTTTCATCAATATTTAAACTAATCCTGATTGTTGTTTTGTATCATGTACCCAGTTTTATAGCCATATTTTCCTAAAAAGATCATAAGTTTACGGGATAAATCTACACTGAGCAATTTTTTTGCTAACAACGAAAAGCTTATGTGTAACTTACCTTTACGGTGTGAAGGATGATGCAGCTACAAATCTTGTTTTTCTCTGTGTCGTGGTCATTGCTTATCAATGGTTTAATCGCTTGTTTTACATATGAAAAAACTCCTTATTCTTATATACTTTATTGCCTTGGGTAGCCCAGGCTTATATGCTCAAAATCCCTATGCTGTTTGGAAAACCCTTAAAGATATACAAATCAAAACTAAATATGATTCTCAAAAAAGATATGAGGTAGACATCCCACTATTTGGAAGCAAAGTAAAAGCCCTCAATGGCAAAAGTATCACCATCAAAGGTTACCTTATACCTATAGAGGCTTATACCAAGCAAGGCTTTTTTATACTATCAGCGTTGCCTTATAACCTTTGTTATTTTTGCGGAGGGGCAGGCCCCGAAACCGTGATGGAGGTAACCAGCACACAAAAGATTAAATACACTGACAAACCTATAGTGCTCAAAGGTATACTCAAACTCAACGCTACCGACCCCAACCACTTGTTGTATCGTTTGCAAAATGCAGTGGTGGTGAGGTAGTATTTGGTTTTTAACAATTCGTGATTTTCTCACTCGTAATTGAAGTATATATGAAAAAAAATTACTGTAACCATCCAAAAGCAATACTACTACTCATATTGCTCATGTGGTGGGCGGTGCCAGGGCAGGCACAAAACAATCAAAAGCCCACAAAAGACCAGCAACTCATTCGTAAAATGTATAATTTGTCGCTTACCCAACCCAAGGCCTATGAGTGGCTCGACTTTTTGTGCAACAAAATAGGTGGGCGCTTGGCAGGGTCGCCTCAGGCAGCAGCGGCGGTAGAGTTTACCCGGCAGGTAATGGATACTTTAGGGGTTGACCGAGTGTTTTTGCAAGAGGTAATGGTGCCTCACTGGGTACGTGGTGACCAAGAAGTAGGCAAAATTATAAACTCAAAAAACATAGGTTCACAAGAGGTGCGTGTATGCGCTTTGGGCAACTCTGTAGGTACGGGGGGGCAAGGCATTGCCGCTGAAGTAGTAGAGGTAAAAAGCTTTGATGAGTTGCGTAAACTGGGCAAAGGTGCAGTACAGGGCAAAATTGTGTTTTTTAATCGCCCTTTTGACAATACCAAAATTGCTACTTTCAGGGCTTATGGAGGGGCGGTCAATCAGCGAGGCTCTGGAGCCTCAGAAGCTGCCAAACTAGGTGCTATAGGAGTGGTGGTGCGTTCTATGACCGGGCGAATAGATGATCACCCTCATACTGGAAGTTTGCGTTACCAGCTAAATGTACCCAAAATACCTGCCGTGGCAATCAGCACCAAAGGT
This sequence comes from uncultured Microscilla sp., assembly GCF_947493425.1. Classification (GTDB taxonomy): domain Bacteria; phylum Bacteroidota; class Bacteroidia; order Cytophagales; family Microscillaceae; genus Microscilla. The sequence goes on from NZ_CANLRP010000047.1 coordinate 2,186, forward strand.
GCCGAATTGTTGAGTGGCTTGCTTAAAGACGATCGAAAGCTTAAGTTTTATTTTCGTACTACCTGCAAAATGCTCAAAGAGAAAAAATCGTACAATGTAGTGGGCGAGCTCAAGGGCACACAATATCCCAACGAAATTATTGTAGTGGGCGGTCACCTAGACTCTTGGGACACAGGCGATGGCGCCCACGATGATGGGGCTGGGGTGGTTCAGTCTATGGACGTGTTACGTTTGATCAAGGCAGCAGGTATCAAGCCTAAGAGAACAATCAGGGCAGTCATGTTTATGAATGAAGAAAACGGGTTGCGTGGTGGGCGCAAATATGCTGAACTGGCAGCGCAAAACAAAGAAAAACACATTGCGGCACTAGAGTCCGACGCAGGCGGTTTCAGCCCTCGTGCCATTGGGATAAACAATGATTTTAAGAAGTTTGACAAAGTACAAAAATGGTCAACACTTTTTGCGCCCTATGGTGTACTGTTGCGCAAAGGTGGGGGAGGGGCCGATATAGGTCCATTGCGTACCCAAGGCGTAACCATTATGGGGTTGAGCCCTGATGGGCAACGTTATTTTGACTACCACCACACCGAAACAGATACTTTTGATAAAGTAAACCCTCGTGAGCTACAATTGGGGGCGGCTGCCATGGCCACCATGGTGTATCTCTTGTCAGAATATGGTTTATAGCAGGAGCAGCGTATCATCATCTGCCAGACTCATCATCTGGCAGGTTTTGTTTTGCTCTAAAACTATGTAGCAAGCTGTATCGTTGCAAGTATTATTATATTGAACAAATTTTTTCGTTCAAATTAAAAAAACGGCAATGAAATATATCTATACTCTTCTTATGTTTTGCGCGGTAATATCACTCCAGGCGCAGCAACTCTCAGGATTTACCATTGTTAAAAAAAATGATGCTACTTCTATCAAAAACCAAAGCAGATCGGGTACCTGCTGGAGTTTTGCCGCAGTATCTTTTATCGAGAGTGAGTTGTTGCGTCAGGGCAAACCACCCCTCGACTTGTCTGAAATGTATATTGCCCGTATGATTTACCAACAAAAAGCCACCATGTATGTGCGTATGATGGGGCACTCTTTTTTTACGGCAGGTGGGCAACCCCATGATGTAATGAATGCCATACGCGATTTTGGTATTGTACCCGAAGGTGCGTATTCGGGCAGAATATACGGAGAACGGTACCACAACCACGCTCGGTTAGACTCTGCCGCAAAAAAGTTTGTAGTAGGTGTGACGAAGAAAAAAGGCAAGCATCGACCGGCAAACTGGCCAACAGATTTTTCGGCAATATTAGATGCTCATTTGGGTACCATACCCCAAAGCTTTGTATATCAAGGCAAAAGATATACTCCTCAGAGTTATGCCAAAACCCAGGTAGGTTTAAATACCAACGACTATATAACGCTCACTTCTTATAACCACCACCCTTTTTACCAGCCGTTTTGCCTTGAGTCGCGTTACAATTGGTCTTTTGGGTTATACCATAATGTACCACTCAGCGAGTTTATGCAAACCATTGACTATGCTCTGGGGCGAGGGTATACATTGGTATGGAACGGTGATGTTACCGAAAAAACGTTTAAGTTTCGTTCGTCATTGGCCACTATTCCGGGCAATCAAAACATTGACCAGCAAATGCGGCAAGCCAGTTTCGACAACCACGCCACCACTGTAGACCACGTGATGCACATTGTAGGAATTGCCCAAAAAGGCAAAGAGAAATACTACATTGTTAAAAACTCGTGGGGCACCCGCAACCAGTGTGGAGGCTATATGTATTTGTCAGAGGGTTTTATCAAACTCAAAACAGTATCGTTGATGTTGCACAAAAAGGCGCTACCCAAGACGTTAAAGAAAAAACTAAAGCTGTAGCTTGGCTTATTTTTTAGCTTGACTTACTTCTTGGCAATCCTGTTGGGGTTATCTTTCAGAAAACTTCCCCAGCTTTTTGCTTTGTTCATACCCCCAAGCTTGCCTTGAAAGTAATGGCAGAGCGCCACACCTAAGGCATCGGAAGCATCCAGTGTATCATTTTCGTGAAAAGTAAAGTTCAGTTGTTTTTCCAGCATTCTGGCTACTTGTTCTTTGGAGGCATTGCCACTACCCGTAACCGATTGTTTTACTTTGCGGGGGGCGTACTCGGCTATAGGTATTTGGCGCACTAAAGCTGCTGACATTGCTACTCCTTGGGCCCTGCCAAGTTTAAGTGCCGCTTGTACGTTTTTGCCCATAAAAGGTGCTTCCAGTGCCATCTCGTCGGGGAGGTATTCTTCTACTAACTGACTCACCCTTTCAAATATTTTTTTGAGTTTTAGGGCGTGATCACTGTATTTTGCCAAATGAATTACCCCATATTGTATGACGCTTACTTTTTTGCCTTTGACCAGGATCAACCCGTAGCCCATCAATTGAGTACCAGGGTCGATGCCTATGATAATTTTTTCGCCTTCCTTTTTTTCCATAAGTATTGATTTTCTCATTACAGAAACCAATGTTTTGCCTGAATTTTAACCGAGCTAGTCAAGCACTTGTCAGCTTAACCTTGTATCTTGCTGCTCAACTGTATTTGTGAATAAAAAACATTGAATTTCAAATTACCTTGGAGCACACTTTAGATGTGACCATCTCTTTTTATTTTATTCGGGTTTTACACCTCTGGCAACCCCTAAAGTATTGATCCCTTGGAGATTATTATTACCGTAATTCTTACAATTTATGCTTTTTTTGCGGCATATTTGATTTTTGGTTGGATAAAAATCCCTTTTTTTAGTATCCAGTCAAACCCTATGAGTTTTCCTGAAACATCTTGCGTGTTGTCGGTGGTGATAGTGGTACGCAACGAAGCCGAAAACATCCTGGCTTTGTTACATGATTTGAGTGCCCAAACCTTGCCCAAAGACTTGTTTGAGGTAATTATAGTAAACGATCACTCTACTGACCAAACCGTTGCCTTGATAGAAGCGTATGTTGCGCAAGCAGGTTTTAGCCTTCAGTTGTTGCATTTGCACCAAAACGAAGCAGAAGCATCTCCCAAAAAAGCGGGTATTCGCAAGGCAATTCAGGTGGCACAAGGTACCTACGTGGTTACTACCGATGGTGACTGTCGGGTGTTGCCTGGGTGGTTGCAAGTATACTATACGTTTTATCAGCAACATGCCGCACAACTCGTTAGTGGGGCAGTCACCTTTGCTCCAGCCAACCATTTGTTTGCCCAGGTACAAGTAGTAGAGTTTGCCAGCTTGATAGGGTCTGGAGCGGCTTCGCTACAGTTGGGCAACCCCAATATGTGCAATGGGGCAAATCTTTCATACAGTAAAGCTGCTTTTGAGGCTGTAGGTGGTTTTACTGGTACCGAACATCTGGCCTCAGGTGATGATGAATTTTTGATGCACAAAATTGCCCAAAAGTATCCCCACAGGGTCTATTTTGTAAAACACCCCCAAAGTATCGTCAGTACACACCCGGTACCAACCTTAAACAAGTTTTTTCATCAGCGTAAAAGGTGGGCGAGCAAATGGAGCTTTTACAAGGATTATAAAGTCAAAATGCTCGCTTTTTTTATCTTTCTTTGTAATTTTGGTTTATTGTTCGCTTTTTTGGCGTACCTTTTTGGAGGATATTCTGCAAATGCGTTTTTGACGCAAATAAGCATCAAATGCATAGTTGAATTTATATTTTTAAGTTTAGTGCTAAACTATCTCAAAAAAAGAAAGTTTATTTGGTGGATACCTATAGTTCAAACCATTTATCCTTTATATGTTGTTTTTTTTGGTTTATTGGCTCACCACAAGGGAGTTTATGACTGGAAAGGAAGAAAATTGAGTTAGCAAGACGCGAAAAAGAAAGTGTTTCAATAAAACAAAATACCTGTTTGGTGGAGTAAGCTATTTTTGTAGTTTTACTTAGAATAAAGCACCACGAGTAGTACACAAAACTTACTATTCAACCATTACCAGATAAGATTGCCTCAGTTATTTTACATTGTATATTACTATTAAAAAAGGCAATCATTTGCATTGTTATGGCAAAAAAGAATACAGAAAATAAAAGAAACAAAAAGACCAAAAAGTTGAAAAGCCTGATATTATCAGGTAAAAAACAACAGCAGTTAAAGACACCTTACTATTACGTCAAAAAACGACTCTTTGCCAATACTCCGGCAGTGTTTGGAATGATTGTAATTTGTATAGCAGTGGTCATTGCGTTGTTGGGGTATTCTATTATGCCAGACAACACACCCAATGCTAACGACAGGGTAGACCAGATCAAACAACAACCTCCAGGTTTTAGAGCTCGCATGCTCAAAATAAGAAAAGACCGCGCAGTAAAACAACACAATTTTTTTTATAAACTACTCTTTGGGCAAGAAAGCGACTACCGCATTATACCCCTTGCCGATACCTCATATCAGTTGTTGCCACCTCAAATAAAAGCCTTAGAGTCAAAGCTGCCTGCTAACCTGATAGATAGTTTGAAAAACAAACCCAAAATAACCTCTTTTCTGCGCCCCAAGGCTGATTTTGACAATATGTTAAGAAAAATTATAGGTGGTCAAAACACTGACAAATACTTGACTACCATTATCAAACAAGCCAATCAGGTGTTGCCCTATCAGATAGATGGTGTAAGTTTGACTTACCTAGAGTTTGGAGGTATTAAATCATCAACAATACAGTTGGTAGATGTTGTGCATAGTATTTCTACAGCCAAAGATATCAAAGTAAGTGGTAACCGGGTGACTTATTATGACTTGAAAGACCGGGCAAGAATGACTACGGCAGAAGAGTTAAAACAAAACTTTGTCAAGCATAACCTAGAGTATCGTACCTTTATTTTAGGTACCGACCATACCGGGCGCGACATGCTCAGTCGTTTGTTGTTTGGGGTGCGTATTTCGTTGGGTATAGGCTTGGTATCGGTAGCTATCTCATTGATGGTAGGGCTCACATTAGGCTCGCTGGCTGGTTTTTTTGGAGGCATGGTTGACAGTGTCATCATGTGGTTTATGACCGTGGTGTGGTCTATTCCGGGCATTATGTTGGTAATAGCCATTAGCCTTGCTTTGCAAAGTCGTGGGGTATGGGTGGCTTTTGTGGCTGTAGGGCTCACTACCTGGGTAGAAATAGCCCGCGTGGTAAGAGGACAAATATTATCTGTAAAAGAAAAACTATATATAGAAGCTGCCCGTGCTTTGGGAATGCATAGCTTGCGCATTATACGGGTACACATCTGGCCAAATATCATTGGACCTTTGATTGTAATCATTACTTCTAATTTTGCTTCAGCAATATTGATAGAAGCTGGTTTAAGCTTTTTAGGTTTAGGGGTAGCGCCTCCTATGCCTTCGTGGGGTATTATGGTGGCCGATGGTTTCAGGCTTATGACTACGCCTGGTGGTTTTTATCTGGTGTTTTTCCCAAGCTTTTGTATCAGTCTAATGGTGTTGGCGTTTAATTTGTTTGGTAATGGACTACGTGACGCTTTCGACCCTAAAACGATAACTCGGTGAGTATGTATCAGAAGAAATTTCATTTGATTGAACTAGAGCTTAACTCAATTCTTGAGATTACTCAAGTAATTAATAACAATGCTCCGGAAGACTCTTTGTACAAAATGTACAAATTTACACTTCAGGGTAATTTACAAGTAGAAAAGCTTGCCCTCTATGTTTTTGAAGATGATGACAACAAGTGGCAGTGTAAGGTAGACTTTGGTACCAATCTCGATTTTTCTCACATAGATCTGGAAGCGGAAGCCCTTTCCGACATTCGTGACATTTCTCCGGTAGACCATGTAGACTTTTCTACCGAATCTTTTAATGAGTTTGATGTAATTATTCCGGTTTTTCATAAAGACAAGGTGCTTGCCTATGTGTTTCTTGATTCTAATGAAAGCGATTCAGAGCTAAATGATGTAGATACCCGCTTTGTGCAAACCTTGAGTAATATCATCATTGTGGCCATTGAAAATAAGAAGTTGGTGCGTAAGCAAATCAGACAGGAAACCTTTAAAAAAGAACTTGATATTGCCAAGCAAGTGCAATCTATGCTTTTTCCTAAGTCGTTGCCCAAAACCAAATCTCTGCAGATTGAGGCTACCTATTTTCCTCACCATATAGTAGGGGGCGACTATTACGATTACATTCCTGTGTCAGACGAAGAGTTTGTACTGTGTATTGCCGACGTATCGGGCAAAGGAGTACCAGCAGCCCTGTTAATGTCTAACTTCCAGGCATCGTTGCGTACCCTTACCCGCCAAACGACTGATTTAAACGAAATTATTAGTGAGTTGAATAGCCTGATCTGGCAAAATGCCCAAGGTGATCACTTCATTACCTTTTTTATAGGGCTATATAATACCACCACCCGTCAGTTTAACTACATCAATGCGGGACACAATCCTGCGTTTTTGTTGTATAACAATGAAGCACACCAACTACACAGTGGCACTACTATTTTAGGTATTTTTGATCCACTGCCTTTCATCAACCAAAAAAGTGTAGACAATATAGACGAGTTTTTGTTGTTTAGTTATACCGATGGTATTACAGAAACCTCTAACCCTGAAGGCGAAGAATACGGCATTGAGCGTTTGATGGAGTTTATTACCAAAAACCGTGATATGGACGTAACCAAACTACACAATCAACTGATTCGAGAGATTCAGATGTTTAAACAAGAAAACCAGTACAGTGACGACATTACCATGTTATCTTGTCGTTATACCCAAGAAGAAGATGATGAAGGCTAAACTTTGTGGAAGATAAGTACTTCTTACAAAGGATGATTTAATACAATAATATGCGTTTTTTTAGAACTGCCTGGTGGGTACGTCAAATGTTTCCTCAGTATACCTGGAAAATAGACACTCAACACCCCACTATTTACCTCACCTTTGACGATGGACCTATTCCAGAAGTAACCGAATATGTGCTGGATCAACTCAAGCAATACCAGGCAAAAGCCACGTTCTTTTGCGTGGGTGACAATGTTCGAAAACACCCCGATATTTATCAGCAAGTGGTTGTCCACGGACACCGCACAGGTAACCATACTTACCACCATCTCAACGGATGGAAGACCGAAGACAAAGAGTACCTGGCCAATATAGAACAGTGTTATCAAACTATGAATGCTGCCAGCCATTCGCCCCATAAACCCTTATTTCGCCCACCTTATGGTAAAGTAAAGCGTAGCCAAATGAAGTCTCTTGTTACTCGTTATCAGGTTATTATGTGGGATGTGCTTACCTATGATTTCGACCCCACCCTCGAGCCTGAGGTGTGTTTGCAAAAAGCTATAGACTATACCACTTCTGGTTCTATTGTGGTTTTTCACGACAGTGTAAAGTCTATTGACAAATTGAGGTATGTACTGCCCCGCTACTTGGCACACTTTGCCGAGCAAGGTTTTGGTTTTGAGGCGATTGGGGATAACATCTGAGTTGCTGTAAGTATTGAAATAATAATAAAAAAAACATCTGCCATCATCTACCTACTCATTCTCTTAGTTATTTACCTCTTGCTGCAGACAGGTTTGCTGTTGGGCTTGCTTTGGCACAAAGATCATTGCCAAATAGCAAAGGTTGATGTGGTTACCAAAGTAACTATTATGGTAGCTGCCCGCAACGAAGCCGCCAATATTTTGAGATGCCTGCAAGCTTTAGAAGCGCTCAACTACCCCAAAGCCCACTTACAAATACTCATTGGCAACGATCACTCTACCGATACTACTGCCCAAATTATCCAAGGTTTTATCGTGAACAAACCCCATTTCCAACTCATCAACATTGAGCAAAACTTGGGCAAGGCAAAGGGCAAGGCAAATGTGTTGGCACATTTAGCGCAAGCCGCTCAAGGCGAATACTGGTTAGTAACCGATGCCGACATTGCCGTGCCTACGCATTGGGTGCAGGCAATGTTGGCGGCTTTGCAAAGCAAGGTAAAGGGGAAACCAGTAGGTATTGTCACGGGCTTTACCTTGGTGCGAGGCAAGCGCCTATTTGATAAACTTCAGTCCATAGACTGGGCTTATTCATTGGGGTTGATCAAGGTGTGGAGCAATTGGGGCATTCCAGTCACGGCGATGGGCAACAACATGGGAATATGTCCTGTAGCTTATCGTAAAACAGGGGGCTACGAACAAATTCCTTTTTCTATTACCGAAGATTTTGCCTTGTTTCGGGCAGTAGTGGCACAAGACTACGCTTTCAAAAATATGATTCACCCTGATGTAACAGCCTTGTCAGAACCAGTGCCCACGGTCAAGGCTTGGCTACATCAGCGCAAGCGTTGGATGTCGGGGGCTTTGCAAGCGCCTTGGTTTTTAGCCCTATTTTTTGGTTTGCACAGTAGTTTTTGGCTTCTTTTATTGGGTTTAAGTTGGTTTTCACCCCTTTGGGCGGTGGGTTTGGCAACAGCAAAGTTGTTGCTCCAGAGTGGCTTTATTGCTGTTACATTACAACGGGCAAAACACATCCACCTGGTCGTATATCTGGCATTGTTTGAAGTATACCATGTGACATTTACCTGGCTCATGACGGTGTTTTACTTGTTGCCTGTCAAGGTATGGTGGAAGGGGAGAAAGTATTAGTCTTTGTTTTGTTGCTGATGCAATGCCTTGAGTTTTGCCAGCATCCGGTTGCCACACCCTTGGTTTTGTTTACTGGAGTTATCAGATACCCCTACTTTCATTGTTTTACCAAAAACAAATTCGTTGCTCATTTTTCTTAGATTGTGAGCACCTTCTGCAATGTCAAAGTGGGCATCTATCATATAGTAGTTGGTTTTATGTTTCAACGACTTGGCGTTCCAGTGATTGGTATATTTGATTTTAATCCGATTGTCCGAATGAATCGTTACTGTAGTTTGATGTCGGCTTTGATCACAAACAGCCAGCACTGCATCTACTGCATCTACCTGAGAGGCTTGTGTTTCAAAAAAACGAAGCCAGTTAGACCTTTGACCAGAAGTTTGATTGGCTTGATCGAACATTTTTTCAACGAAAGCCTCCTTACTCTGCAGAGAAGCATACACTTCATCTTTTGTATAGCATTGAACCCCAACGGTGTACATAACCCCAGTTTTTTCCTTCACTTTGAGTGTGGCTTCGTAGCCGGTTTTCCATAGCTCTATTGTCCAATCAGTCACAGTGACACCCTGTTGAACAAGCAACTGAACAAGTGCTTCTATGCGAAGTATTTTATTCTTTTGGGCGTTTACTATGGGGTGTACTATAGATTGGGCTGAACTATGCATATATAAGCAACAGAGTAAAATAAAAGTAAGGTACGGTGAGTATTTCATTTTTTTACAAGTAGTTTGTTTCCTTCTTTGCAGTCAAATATTTAACTTACGCATTCCCTGCTTTTTTGACAATCAATCATTTGGTAAGTTTAACTAATGCATAAAAACGAATATAGTAAGTATACTGATGCACAAATTGTAGAGAAAATTAGCGCACACAACCAATCCGTTTTTGAATATGTGTTTAAACGCTACTATCAGGAGCTTTGCAACTTCGCCTTTATGTACCTTAAGGTAGAGCAATTATCGGAAGAAGTAGTACAAGAAACCTTCATCAATATTTGGGAAAAACGCCAAAAACTCAAAATACAATCTTCAATCAAAGCCTACCTTTATACATCAGTCAAAAACCGTTCTATCAATTATCTGAAAAGCAAAGCTACCCAAGTGTCACAAAAATCACATTCTACCTCATCCGACGAACACCCCATCTATATTGCTGAGAATGCCACTGTAGAAGAAGCCATGCACAATGCCGAACTTCAGCACGTGCTATCTCAGGCAATAGCAGCCTTACCCAAACGATGCAGCGAGATTTTTACCTTGACTCGCATCGAGGGCTTGAGCTATCAACAAGTGGCAGATCAACTAGGTATTTCCAAAAAGACCGTAGAAGCCCAAATGGGCATTGCCTTCAAAAAGCTACGTACCTTTATCAAACAACATTGGGAACTAATGATTGTGTGGTTATTAGCTGTTGGCTATTAGTTATTGAAGTGGGTTAAAAAATGGTTTTATGGTTCGCGAAGCGAGGCTAAAAACCACCGATTATTTTATTAGTAAAAACGAGAATGTGTGAGACCAATTAAAGACTCTGCAAACCGTAAAAAACTATCGATCATTGACCAATGCTGGCGTAGCTGACGCAGAGCAGAGTAGGCATCTAAGGACTCACTGCGCTCGGTTCCTTAGTGATGATTTTATGGCGTGTGTCAGGGAACAGGGTGTAGCACCGATATTCATCGGTATCTAAGGATTTGTGACTTGTCGCTTGCCCCTGTGGGCGCTATGGACTAACAAAAAGCCCCCTAACTACTCCCTGAAATTATCTAATATCACAGTCCAGTCATAAGGGCGAAACACCAAACGTGGGCGGGTATCTGTGGGAATAATACTGTATTGTTGAAGCATTCGAATGACACCATTTTTTCCGCCAAAATCCCCTCGAAACCATTGCATTAATTTAGCAATTTCTACCATATTCTTACGAGCATGATAAATACTCTCATTTTCGAGATAAGCAGCTGTGGCAAGGTCTAATTCCTCCTCAATGTTTTCGGCTGAGTAAAAGGCGATAGGGGGACAGCTTTTGGCGCCACAGTTGAGGGCAAAATGAATGCGGTAATCTACTTTGTCTACTCGTAGTTGTTTTTCTGTTTTACTCACAAATAGCTTATTGAAATACCCCAGGCTATACTTAAATTTAGAGCGGCGCAAAATGCCATGCTCTATCAAATCAAAACTCATAACTTGCCCTGCAATAGGAATACATTTTTTTGTGAAGAAATTGACAGGTTTTTGACCAGATGTTTTATAAAACTCTAGCAAGATGAAAGCATTGTAGATATTGATCCAAAAGCTCAATTGCTTGGCTTGCGAGTCTAACATATTTGCCAAACTTTCTACATTAAATGCCTGCAATGCCTTGAGGTGTTCTTCATGGGGCTTTTTGGTTTTGATGGCATACAAGAGTGCTTGTGCCAATTGAGTAGGTGAAGTAGTAGCTAGGTTAAATTGTTTTTCCATGCCTTATTCAACTATCAAAATTGCGAAATGGTTCACTGATTTTACAATTTAGGGAATATTGCTTTATTTTGACTTTGTTACTAAACACAAGCTGAAAATATGACTCCTCAAAATCTATTGATCATAATTATAGTTATACTCTGTTTTAATGAGTTATTAAGCAATCTATTGCTATGGCTCAACCTGAAAAACAGTCCGGCAAACTTACCACAAGCACTAGAGAGCTTGTATACAAATGATGAATATCAAAGGTCGTTAGCGTATAAAAAAGCAGTAGGGCATTTTTCATTGTTTACTGGCACCTTGAGTTTTGTAGTTACTTTGATGCTTATTGTTACTGGTGGGTTTGCGGTTGTGGCTGAGTGGGTCAACGGGCAAATAAATCATCCTATTGGACAAACAATGGCTTTTTTTGCGGTATTAATGCTCGCCAACGATGTCTTGACTTTGCCTTTTCAACTGTATAGTACATTTGTGATAGAAGAGCGCTTTGGGTTTAACAAAATCACCCCTAAAACATTTATCATTGACAAGGTCAAAGGGTATGTATTAGGAGGTATTTTGGGTGGTGTGTTAGGTTTTGCATTTTTATACCTTGTTGCCCAAATGCAACAGCAGTTTTGGGTGTATTTTTGGGTGGTTATTGCGGCGTTTATGGTGTTTATGAATATGTTTTATACCAGCCTTATTATGCCCTTGTTTAACAAGCTTACTCCGCTCGAAGAGGGCGAACTACGTACTGCAATAGAGCAGTACTGCCAAAAGGTAAGTTTCCCGCTTAATAATTTATTTGTAATAGATGGCTCCAAGCGGTCTACCAAAGCCAATGCATTTTTTAGTGGCATGGGTGCCAAAAAGAAAGTTGTATTATACGATACCTTGATTCAAAACCATAGTACCGAAGAGTTGGTAGCGGTATTGGCACACGAGGTAGGGCACTACAAAAAGAAACATATCCCAGTGAGCATGCTTATTTCGGTGTTGCAAATAGGGTTGGTTTTATTTATACTTTCGTGGTTTCTTTTTAATCCGGCATTGTCTCAGGCATTAGGAGCCTCATCGCTCAACATTGGGCTCAACCTTATGGCTTTTGGTTTTTTATACTCACCCATTTCCATGATCACTAGTTTATTCATGAATATTTTTTCCCGCAAAAACGAATACGAAGCCGATGCGTATGCTTGCACTACTTATAATAGCAAGGCACTTGCCAGTGCCCTCAAAAAACTATCGCGTGACAACCTAAGCAACCTAACTCCCCATCCGGCTTATGTGTTTTTCCATTATTCGCACCCACCATTGTTAACAAGGCTCAAAGCTATGCAAGAAGCTGATTAATACAATATTAGCGACTTGTCCAAGAAAGTATTGCCTGTTAGTGAGTTACCTGCTTGTTGCACCGATATACATCGGTATCTAAGGAATGGTGTAAAAATAAATTTCTATAGTAACGCTAAAATATTTTGTTGCTAGACGCGGTAAAAAATCGGCTAATAGCAGCGCTATTCGGCTATTTTTTAACAAAGTATAGCCTCAAAAGATGAGATTAAGAATGTAAATTTATTTTGGTACCATTCCTAAGGACTTAAAACTCACTGCTTGTTTCTTACAGAATAATTCGGGTATGAGGCATACGGTTTTGTAAGTGTTCAATAAACGCTTTACTAAACTGGTTGCCCTCAAGGTATAATTCTGTCAATTGGCGAAGCTCTAAAAACGAAGAAGGTAAGCTTGTGAGGTAATTTCTTTTGAGATTTAAATAGCGCAGATTTTTTAGTTGTCCGATGCTATCTGGCAGTATTTCCAGTTTGTTTTGTCCTAGCTCAAGCCATTCAAGCTTTTTTAGTTGTCCCAAGCTTGCGGGCAACTGGTGCAAGTAGTTACTGTCAAGATTTAAGTATTGCAATTTTTGTAATTTGCCAATGCTTTCAGGAATTACTTGTAATGCATTGGCGCACAGGTTCAGCATTTTGAGGTTGTGCAAACTTCCAATGGCATCGGGCAGGTGTTTTAGTTGTTCCAGAGCAAATAGTTCAAGTTTTTGCAAAGACTGCAGCGGTGCAAGTATGCCCTCTTCGAGGCAAAGAAATATTTTCAGAAATGTATTATTAAAATCGACATACAACTCTTTAGGAACACCCATCCCTTTTACAATCTGAAGCGCCATCCTTATATTAGTTTCCTCGTCGCTGTCTAGCAAGCACCTAATCTTATAAATATCTTGAGTAGTGTGCATCAACCTTTCAGGATGAGAGCCGCTATTTGTTAAAGCGCTATTCGATAAAGCTGTCATAAACACAAATTAATAAGTTCTATGGTTTCTTTTTCTAAACTATATCAAAGCCTGGTAAAGTGTGAAAACGTAAATAATTATTCTGAAATTTTTAGTTTTTTGATCCTTACCACAGGGCCAGGGCAATAGCTTTGATGGCAGGCAATGCAATTGTTTACCAGTAAATTGTATGCTTTCTTTTTATGTTTGGCTTTGTATATTTTTTGAGTATTGTCTACCATTAGTTGCGCCAATACTGTAAACTGTGGGGTTTTTACCTCAGCATCGGTAGGGGTAGCTACATGAATTGCTTTAAACTTCTTGAGCAACCGTGGTAGTTCTGATTGATTTACCACTGCTTTTTTGAGCAATCGCATGTCTTTATCCATTGCGCGCATTAACAGAGCCAATTCGCTGTCATCATTGGGGTACCTGCTACGGTCTTGTTCTGCCGCCAATTGCTTGAACAGTTTTTTATGGGGAGAAGAGCAATTGTAGTTTACTGCACCCAAAAAAATGATGATACTTACCAAAAGAAAAGATTTTTTCATACTAAACCGACAATTGAGGTGAGCATTGTGCTTGAACACTTCATAAGGTTTTTTTGCATGCTGCTTTGAATATTTTTCAACTAACAAACTTGATTACCAAGTTTGTTAGTCATTAAAGGATCCAACCGTAAGAGGGTATTTTATTTATCTGACATTAAAATAACTCCAGTGGCCTCAAAAGTATATTTTTTCTGTGGTTGATTAATTGCTTCAATCTCTTTTTTACTCTTTCCGGCGTCCTGTGCATAATGACGCAACTGAGCCACCGTAATTGTTTCTTTTTTGGCTACACCTTCAATTACTGCAGTTTTTCCGTCACAGTCTTTGGGTACAAAAAAACCATAGTCTTTGAAACGTATAAATAGCTTATCATTCTTATCGCCCATGTCCATTTTCATCCAACAGCCCTTTTTCTTACAAACAGCCAACACTTCCCCTTTAAGCTTTACTTTGCCACTTTTTTCTTTGGTCGCCAGAATTGTATACAACGACGAAGCATTTTGAGCTTTTTCAGGGGTTATTTTTTTTCCAAAGCGTTGCATGTTTTGAGCTTGGGCAAAGCAAATACTTATTGTGAAGAACAAGGCTACAACTAAAATATTTTTCATAAGCATGGTATTATTAATTTAAATGTAGTGAATGTCAATTTTTGTGTACAAATAGTACAGGTCTGATTTATAAAATGATGGGTGACTAATCTGTACAAAAATATAGAATATTAACGCAAATTTATTAAAAAGTCAGTAAATTTACTTGATTATTAGTAGTTTATGATAACAGACTTCAATCAAAAAACACAAAACATCGTTTCTTTGGTATGATTACTCATGTAACATGGCAAAAGATTTTATTTACAATGAACTTGTTTAAGGTTTATGCTTTGAGAGCAAAACTAGCTTTTTGAATTATTTGGAGAAACCTTAAACAAGTTCTATAACCCATCACAAGAAACAATGAGACAATTATACAAACTATGCATTTTTTCGGCGGTAATCGTTATGAGCTGTATGGCACACATTGCTCAAGCACAAGATACACCCGCTAAATTGCTTAAACAAGGTAAAGAAAAAAGCGCAGCTAAAGAATATAAGGCCGCGATTGCTTTGTTTGACCAGGCAATAAAACTTGACGGCAAGTTTAAACAAGCGTATTACCTTCGTGGTATGGCGTACTTTAAGCTTGAAGACTTTCAGGAAGCAGTAGCAGACTTTAATCGTATCATTGCCATTGATGCCAAACACGCGATGGCGTATGCAGGCAGAGCCCAGGTGAAGCATGAAGCAGGTGATAACGAAGGTGCTTGCGAAGACATAAAAAAAGCCGGCGAGTTAGGATTTGCAGAATCTAGTGTATATATAAAAAAGTATTGTCGCTAAAAGGTACTACACATTTAAAACAGGTGTAGTCAAAAACCATTGAGTATTAAATATGTTTTTTTTGAAATTAAATAGTTTATCATTTATAATCATCATCACTATTATTGTCGGGTGCATGTCTGGTCGCAAAGGAGCAGATGCCTATTTTAAATCGGGCAATATTAAATCGTATCAGGGAGACTACAAAGGAGCAGTGAAAGATTTTGGCAGAGCATTGAAAGTAAATCCATTGCATGCCAAGGCATACCTGGGGCGCTCTAATGTAAAGTATAACTTAAAAAACTACAGAGGAGCAATTGAAGATTGCAATACAGCCATACAACTCAATCCCGATTTGATAGACGCTTATTTTAATCTGGGTATTTCATATTATGAGCTCAAAAAATATAAAGAAGCAGTAAGCAAACTAAGTACATCTATTAGGCGTAAGCCAAACGACCCTGAAGCCTATTATATAAGAGGCAAAGCAAAAATGCACCTGGGCGATACACTGGGTGCTTGCAACGATTGGCAATATGCTGCCAGTATGAGCTATCTCAGGGCGGCAAAAATACAAAAGAAATATTGTACAGGTTTTAGTAAAAACGCTGCAATGGAAGAAGAAGCCCCAGCACAAGTAAGAGAAATAAGAGATAATAGGTAAAAACTTACTTAATATAAATAACGAATTTGGGCTGAAATTTGCTTTTGCAAAACAAAAATGACTTATTTGGGTATACTCAAAACGAGTAATCACTTTAATTAACCTTTTAAAATTAGCCGTAAAATACAGCGTTCCTATGTTATTAGACGATCTGCGAAATTTACGTAAGACGGTAGCTTCCGAGTCTATTCTTTTCTCATATCGGGGCGAAATTACCCAGGAATTAATGGTTTACTTTCTACGCATTGTAGATAAAAAACTGATTGGTTCTAAGGAAAGTCCCCTCATCAGAAGAAGAATACTCAATATTATGATCGAATCGTTGCAAAACGCGGTGAAACATGCCCGCGATTGGTACAACGAAAGCGAGATAGAACCAGAAAACGAAGCCATCTTTTTGCTGTCTCGTCGAGATGACAAGTATTTGCTGATCAATGGTAATGCTGTAAAAAACGATGTAAAACCTTTTATAGAGCGTAAAATAGAAAACATCAATAGCTTGAGCAGTGACAAGCAGCGTAAACTGTTTCGTAACATTATCAAGTATGGTGTGTATGGCTCTAAAGGTGGTGCCGGACTTGGCTTTGTTGACATGGCACGCAAATCTGGTGATTTAATTAATTTCGATTTTGAAGAAATCGACGAAAAATACTCTTATTTTACTTACCTTATTACACTTGACCGTAACTCTATTCCTGAGCCTGATCTTACCCCTAAACCCAATTCTGTATCTACAGTGTAAGCATCAACTGAGACACTTATTTGACCTAAACTCTTTGCCTATCACTGGCTTGGTTTTATAACAAATTATGGGCTCAACCGATAATTTCTCCATTATTATTTTCCCTTCTTAAAACTTTTACAATCTTTGTGACTTATTGTTGGATAGGCTACTCAAGGAGTGGGCTGTTTGTAAAGCACACCATTGTTTAGCTACTAAACCTATATCATGAGTAACATCAAAATTACCTTGCCCGACGGGAGCGTAAGAGAGTACCCCGCTGGAACTACCGGACACGAGATTGCCTTAAGCATAAGCGAAGGCTTGGCTCGTAATGTATTGACTGCCAAAGTAAATGGCGAAGTGTGGGAAAGTAGCCGACCCATTCATGAAGACGCTACCGTAAGCTTACTGACGTGGAAAGATGAGGATGGAAAACAAGCTTTTTGGCACTCTTCAGCCCACCTTTTGGCAGAAGCCATAGAAGCATTGTACCCTGGAACCAAGTTTGGTATTGGCCCCTCTATAGAAAGCGGTGGTTTTTATTATGATATTGATACAGGCGATGACGTGGTGATCAATGAAGAGGCTTTTCCTAAGATTGAAGCAAAAATGCTGGAACTAGCCAAGCAAAAGAACGAATTTGTACGTAAAGAAGTAAGCAAGGCTGAGGCCATTGAGTACTTTACCGAGAAAGGAGACGAGTACAAATTAGAGTTGATCGATCGTCTGGAAGATGGTACAATCACTTTTTATACCCAAGGTAATTTTACTGATTTGTGCCGTGGGGGACACATCCCCAGTACTGGGTTGATCAAAGCAGCCAAATTAACCAATGTGGCAGGAGCTTATTGGTTAGGGCAAACCGATCGTAAGCAGCTGACCCGTATATATGGCATCACTTTCCCTAAACAAAAAGAGCTGAAAGAACACTTGGCTTTGTTAGAGGAAGCCAAAAAACGCGATCACCGTAAATTGGGGAAAGAACTTGAGCTGTTTACTTTCTCTGAGCGAGTAGGCAAAGGTTTACCATTATGGTTGCCCAAAGGTACATTGTTGCGTGAGCGTTTAGAAAACTTTATGCGTAGGGCACAAATCAAAGCTGGATATTCGCCAGTAGTGACCCCACACATTGGTAGCAAAAAATTATACGAAACCTCTGGACACTGGGAGAAATATGGCGAAGATTCTTTTCAGCCTATAGCCACCCCACAAGAGGGAGAAGAGTTCATGCTTAAACCTATGAACTGCCCACACCATTGTGAGATTTATGCGTCGAAACCCCGCTCTTACAAAGACCTGCCTTTGCGTTTGGCAGAGTTTGGCACAGTGTACCGTTATGAGCAAAGCGGAGAATTGCATGGTTTGACCCGGGTACGTGGTTTTACCCAAGACGATGCGCATATTTTCTGTACACCAACGCAGGTAAAAGAAGAATTTGGAAAAGTAATTGACCTTGTACTGTATGTATTCAACGCCTTAGGTTTTGAAGATTACACCGCTCAAATTTCGTTACGTGACCCCGAAAATAAAAGCAAGTACTTTGGTAAAGATGAAGACTGGGAGCAGGCGGAGCAGGCTATTATTGATGTAGCGGCACAAAAAGGCTTAAAAACAGTGACCGAATTAGGCGAAGCAGCTTTTTATGGACCTAAGCTTGACTTTATGGTAAAAGATGCCCTGAAGCGTAAATGGCAACTGGGTACGGTACAGTTAGACTATCAATTGCCCGATCGTTTTGAGTTAGAATACATTGGTAGTGACAATGAGCGTCATCGTCCAGTAATGATTCACCGTGCACCATTTGGTTCATTGGAGCGTTTTATTGCCGTATTAACTGAACACTGTGCGGGTAAGTTTCCATTGTGGTTGGCTCCTGAGCAAATCGCTATCTTGCCTATTTCGCAAAAGTTTCATGAGTATGCACAAGAGGTCTACGCCCAACTCGAAGAAAACGACATTCGTGGTTATATAGATGAGCGTGCTGAAACCACCGGAAAGAAAATTGCCGAAGCAGAAGTGAAAAAGATTCCTTTTATGCTGATTGTAGGAGAACGCGAAGCCGAAGAAGGCAAAGTGTCTATTCGTAAGCAAGGCGAAGGCAATCTGGGAAGTATTACACTAGAAGAGTTTATCCAGAACTTTAAAGCAGAAACCAATGCTGTGATGAAGTTTTCATAGACCAAATCATAGTCAATCAATAATATATACACACCTATTTGAATGTTTTATGGGCATTCAAACAGGTGTTTTTTTATGTTGAATGTAAGAACTATAAAAGTTAAAAAAATAGTGATTCACAAAATCCATTGTATTTTTGTGAGCACCAAATAGAGGGTAAATATGGTTTAAGAAGTGTATTTTATGAAATTGATCAAGGCTCATTGGTACTTATTAGTGGCTGTTGCCGTAGCTGTAGCGCTACAACTATACAGTACCCAATGTGCGCCTGGCATTACCTACGATTCTAACCAATACCTTGCCTCTGCTAAAAGTTTTGCCAAGAATTATACCCTACTCCATGCTGATGACACCCCTCATATAGATCATGTCCCCCTTTATTCCTTAATTTTATCTTTGCTGGGTGAACACCGTTTGCAATTGTCAAAATATTTGAATACCGTTTGTCTGGTAAGTATTTTATGGAGTTTCATTTACCTGTGTCGCCAAACCTTGCCTAGTTACGTCAGTAAAATACTCTTTGCGTTGAGCCTGGGCATAGCCACCCCTCTGCAGCTTATTCATCATTTTATTTGGTCAGAACCCTTATTTGTGGCTTTAATAGGTTGGTTGATGGTGTTGTTGTATAAATACCAGCGCCAACCTCAAGCACGATATTATTGGGCAATGATAGTAGTAAGTTTCATTATGTGTTTGCAACGCAATCCTGGTATTTTTTTGGTAGCAGGCATTACCTTATCTCTTTGGTTTTTTACAAAAACAGGCTTTTGGCGAACTGTTTTATATGGAGTTTTGGCAGTGTCGGGTTGGGTTATATGGACTTTGGTAGGGATGCAAATTGCCAAGGAGGGGCTACACCCTGCAGCGTATAACATTTTTGGGAACATTTTAGTTAAACAAAACCTTGATCATTACCTCAATGCGGTAAGCGCCTGGTTCATACCTGTCACGGTTCCTTTGTGGGTGAGAGGGGGGGGATTTATTGTGGGTATACTTGTAGTGTTTTGGTGGATGAAAAAACGAAAATTGAAGTTAGATAACTTTACCTTGATGTTATTGGTTGTTGCCATAGTATACATTGTTTTCCTACAGTTAACCGAACGCATCAGTTTTCATGAAACAGAACGTTATGCTGCGGTGGTTTTCCCATTGTTATGGGGGGTGTTTTTTCAAGTGTATTACACTATAAGTCAATCTTTTTCTTCTACAAAACAGTGGCTAATGAACATACTACTAGTGCTATGGTTGAGTTATCCATTGCTTCGTACTGCCAAAAATATTCATTTATGGCAAAAAAGAGCGTGTCAGCCAACTTACATACGCCAACAGACCAATGACCCTAAAATGATTTTTTACAACGAAACAAATAAAGATAAAAAATAAGCTTTTTTTAAACAATCATGAGATCAGTAGACGAAGCAATACGTGTAATATTAGATCATCCTATAGATTTAGCAGTAGAAACCTGTTCCACTTCAAAGGCTTTGGGGAGAATATTGAGAGAAGAAATAAAAGCAGATAGAGATTTTCCTCCTTTTGACCGGGTAACTATGGATGGTATAGCCATCAACTATGAAGACTGGAAAAAAGGGCAAACAAAATTTTTGGTAATAGGAGTACAAACTGCGGGGAGCCCACCTCTTGAGATTGCAGTTGACAATGCAGCCCTGGAGATTATGACCGGAGCCATGCGCCCTGAAGGAGCAAGTGCTGTGATTCCAGTAGAAGAAATAGTGTTTGAAGAGGGACAAGATGGACAACGATATGCTACCATTACTGCTGAAAACATAACACTGAATCAAAATATACACCAACAAGGCAAAGATCGTAAGGCAGGAGACGTATTAGTACCAGCCAATACAACTATAGATCATGCTGAAATAGCAGTAGCAGTAACTGTAGGGAAAACGGAGCTAAAAGTGACTTGTCAGCCCAAAGTAGCGATTGTATCTACCGGCAATGAATTGGTAGATACCCACGAATCCCCGGCTCCTTATCAGATCAGGCGTTCTAATAGTTATGCGTTGTCTGCTGCACTTGCCAATAGAGGCATTCAGGCGCAACTTTGGCACCTACCCGACGACCAAACATTAATAAAAGAACAATTGACGTCAATTTTTCATGAGTTTGATATAATTATCACCAGTGGGGGAGTGTCTAAAGGGAAAAAAGATTATGTACCTACCGTGATGGAACAACTCAATGTAGAGAAACTATTTCATCGAGTAAAACAACGTCCTGGCAAGCCAATGTGGTTTGGCAAAAAAGACAACAAGGTATTGTTTGGGCTACCGGGTAACCCTGTATCAACTTTAGTGGGTTTATTTAAATATGTAATCCCTTATTTAGATAAAATAGAAGGGAGAACAACCAACCCTGTTAGGTACGCCAAGTTAGGACAGGACTTTAAGTTTGATAGAAATTTAACTTATTTCTTGTCTGTAAACGTAATTAACAAAGAGGGTGAATTATGGGCGAATCCAGTGCCTGGACACGGTTCAGGCGACTTTGCCAACCTTTTGGAGTGCAACGCATTTTTAGAATTACCCGAAAATCAACAAAACTTTTTGGCAGGAAGTGTTTACCCTTTGATACCTTTTCGCAATATATAGTAAAAGATACTGGTGATAAGTGATACTGCTATGAGGTAGTGTATATATTTAAATTTAAAAGAAAAGATTAAAGTTTTATTATAAAACCAATATGGAAGAGAAGAAAGTTTTTGTAAATCCCATTGACAAAGATAAAATTACCGAAAACCCAAGTACTTTGCCTTATGCACACACAGTAGGAGGTTTTAAAATAGAGCCTACTAAAAAAGGGCAAATCAAAGGGCAGGCAATTGCAGCTATGGAAGAACAAACCGATATGCAATTGGCGCAAATACAAAAGCAAGTAGAATTGCTGGCGGTTCAGGCAAAAAAAATTCAAGAAAGGGTAGACATATCAAGAACCATCTACAACGCTGAGATGAGCTTTACACCATTGATTGGTAGATTATATCACCTATATCAGCGCAAAAATCAACAATACTTACTTTCAATTATAGCACCCAACGAATGGCGGGATAATATGCCCTATGAAAGGTTCGTTGCTTCAGTAAGGTTGTTAGCCGACCATACCTGGGAAGTATTAGATTAATTTACTGCTTAGGAATTGGCATAGTTTGTTTGGTACATTACCTGTTTGCAAACCCGTGCCTCATCATTTTTGTTTTTAAATAAATTAGTTAAATCCAATTTTGAGGGGCATTCCAACAACATCAATTACTCAGTTTCGTACTGACTAGTAATTAAATGTTTAAAGAAATATTGTTTTTTCTGTTTTTTTTACAGTTAAGCAAGTGTCTTTGAGTCACTGTTTTTTAAACTTAAACCCACAAATCTTACAATGATAAGTTTATCAAAGCCATTGAAGGGCTTTTCAAAGTTTAGCTTCTTTTTACTGTGCCAATTCCTTATTTTTTCCAGCCTGCAGGCACAACATCAAGAACCCGTAGTAATAGATGTTTTTCCTGGTTTTAATAATTCCAGTAACCCCAGTGAACTCACCGCAATTGGTGACAAACTAATCTTTAATGCTACTGGCTCAGGAGTAGGAAAAGAGCCACACATTAGTGATGGTACGGTGCCTAATACTGGTATCTTGTCAGATATTTTTGCTAGTTCTAACAGTTCTAGCGCAAGTTATTTTACTGAGTTTAGCACTGGAGGACAAACCTACGCCTACTATTTTGCCAACGATGGCACCAACTCTGGTGCTTTGTATCGAACCAATATGGCAACTGGCACCACAGAGTTTGTCGAGAATGTAAACCCCACAGGAAGCCCCAGTCCAAACCAGGGAGCAGGTAATGGAGAGTTTTTGGTTAATGTAAATGGTACATTGTTTTTTGCTGGGCAACACCCCTTAAAACGACAAGAACTTTTTAAAAGTGATGGAACAGTAGGCGGAGCCTCATTAGTAAAAGATATTAACAATACAAAAGTTGGCGGAGGAGTGGGTGGTCCAGCAGACCCTACCATTCCTTCAAACCCCGAAAACCTTACCAATATTAACGGAACCCTGTTTTTTACAGCAGATGCTGATTTTGATGGGGGAGGATCCTCAATAAACCGTGAGCTGTGGGTAAGTGATGGAACAGAAGCTGGTACGCAGATGGTGTTAGATATTAACCCTGGTGGTAGCTCCAATCCCAGTAATTTGGTAGAGAAAGATGGACTTTGCTACTTTTTAGCAGACGATGGCACTGGTACCGCCCTTTGGAAAAGTGATGGAACTCCCGGAAATACTTCAAAAATCACTTTCCCTGCAGGCACCACAGTAGATGCTAACGCAGGCTTGGTAAATTCTAACAATATCTTATTTTTTGCGGCAAACGATGCCACTGACGGTACAGAACTTTGGATCAGCCCGGATGGTTCTACTGTAGGGCGCTTGAAAGATATTTTTCCTGGAACCAGCAGCTCTAATCCTACCGGCTTTGTAGATGTTGGAGGTATATGTTACTTCTCAGCAGTAGGCGAAACTACAGGTGCTGAGCTATGGAAAAGTAACGGTACCGCCCCAGGTACTGTTTTAGTAAAAGACATCCAACCAGGTTCTTTCCCGTCAAGCCCACAAAACCTCACCGCTGTACGAGGGTTGGTAAATGGAGCCACTAAGTCTATAGTATATTTCACCGCTTTTAGAGGAGATAAAGGAATAGAACTTTTTAAAAGCGATGGTACAGATGCTGGAACAGTATTAGTAAAAGATATTAACCCATTGACTGCCTCAGGAGCATCTAAAATTACTGGATTAACGGCTGTACGAGTAAAGCCTGACAAAGACGGACTTTTCTTTGCTGGTTTTGACGGTGATCAGAATATAGGTACCGAGCTCTGGTATGCCAAGCCTTGCCCCACGGCCTCTCTTACTTATGGAACCCTCTCGATATGTAAAAATGCAGGCTGTGCTTCACCCACTCTTACAGGTGAAGATGGCGAGGATGTTTCTGGGGGTACTTATACAATTAATCCTACTGGTTTGCCTATTGATGCCTCTACCGGAGAGCTTTGCCCCAATGCAGGGGTGGCATCAGGAGCTTACACTATTACATACAAGGTAACTAAGGGCATTTGTGATATTGAAGCCAAATACACAATCACCGTAGTAGATGGAGGGAGTAGCTCAAGCCTTCAGGTAAGTTCGTTTGCCACAGGTTTCAATTTTAATGTTGACCCAAGCGATGGCAGTAACGGTAACGAAACCACCTCTGATGCTCCTGCTGGAATGGTAAAATCTCCTGATGGAGTATATTTGTATGTATCAGATGAAAGGAATCATGTAATTAAAAAAGTTCGGGTATCTGATAGTACTGTTTCAATTGTAGCTGGAAGCGTAGGAGCCAGTGGTTTGGTGAATGACCCAGTAGGTACTAATGCCCGCTTTAATCACCCTTCTGGTTTAGCTATTGACGATGCAGGAATACTGTATGTAGCAGACAAAGACAACCATGTCATTCGTGCTATAGCTAACCCTGATGGAGCAGCTACAGTTACTACAGTAGCTGGTGATGGCACTAGTGGTGATGCAATAGGTGCTTCTACTTCAGCTCGTTTTCGTGAACCTTCTGATGTAGCTGTAGATTTTTCAGGTAATTTATATGTGGCTGATAAAAACAATCATAAAATCAAAAAAGTTGATTTAAATACCAATACAGTGTCTATTTTGGCAGGACCAGCGGTAGGCACAGTCTTTCCGGCAGGTGCAACTGATGGAACCGCCAGCATCGCCCGTTTTTTCTTTCCTACCAGCATTGCTCTTGACCGTTCAGGTAACCTTTTTGTGGCAGATCGTCACAATAACATCATTCGTCAAGTAGCCACTTCCAGTGGCGCTACTTCTACTTATGCTGGTGACATTTCTCAAACAAATGCTTTGTACGTAGATGGTGCGGCAGCCTCTGCTCGTTTCAATCACCCCACAGGCATTACAGTAGATATGGTAGGGAACGTGTATGTAGCTGATACCCGAAACCAAGTGATTCGTAAGATTAGCGGAGGGCAGGTCACTACTATTGCTGGTATAGCCAATGACAGAGGGTTAACGAATGGAACTGCTCAGGCAGCTAAATTTAATTACCCAGGCAGTATTTATGCCGATTTGGAACAAAATATTTATGTAGGTGATAAGGTAAATCAAATAGTTCGACGATACTATATCAGTAACCCAAGCGGATTTGTGACTACTGGTCGAGCAGTTTGTGCAAGTGTTGCCGGAAACCTTACCTTACAAGACGCCACTGGAACAGTTACAAAGTGGGAATCGTCTACTGATGGAACCACCTGGACAGAAGTTCCAAGCTCAGCAGGACTCACTACTTTACCTTTCTCAAATTTGACTTCCAATACTTTTTTCAGGGCTTTTGTACAAAACGGAGCCTGCGCTGCGGAGGCTTCTAACTATGCCGTACTGCTCATAGGAGGACCTAGTGCCCCAACTTCTGGGGGAGATCAGTCTAGGTGTGGTACAGGTACGGTTGATTTAACCGCCACTGGTTCAAGCGATGGCAATTACCGTTGGTATTTAGCCGCTACCGGTGGTACTTCACAGGGTACTAATGCTACTTTTACTACACCAAGCCTTGCTGCGGGCAGCCATACTTTCTATGTAGCCATAGCTGGGGCTACCTGCGAAAGCGCCCGTGTTCCGATAAACGTGACCGTAAATGCAGATCCTACTCCGGCAGTGGCAGGAGCCACCACTGCTTGTCCTGCTCAAACAGAGACTTATACTACTACCAACAATGCCGGAAATACCTATAATTGGGAAGTAACCAATGGTACCATTACCACAGGTCAGGGTACTGCCTCGGCTACGGTAGAATGGGGAACGCCTGGAGCAGCCACTGTAAAGGTAACCGAAACCACTCCTGATGGTTGTGTTGTTACGACAGCTGACTATGCTGTGACTATCAATGGCGCATCTGCTGAGCCTACAGTAACCAACGGGTCAAACTGTGGTACAGGTACTGTAAACCTAAGCGCGGGTGGAGCTACCGGACCAATGAAATATCGCTGGTATGATGCTGCTACGGGTGGCAATATGTTGAAAGAATCAGCCAATGCTGCTGACCCTAATTTTACAACACCTTCTATTGCCACCACAACAAGTTATTTTGTAAGTATTATCAACGGCACCTGTGAAAGTGATAGGGTAGAGGTCATTGCAACTATTTTTCCGGGGACACCCGCTGACCCTACAGCAGCCGCTACACCTGACACTCGATGTGGAGCTGGAAATGCCGACTTTACTGCCTCAGGTTTGGCAGCCAGTGGAGAAACTTATCGTTGGTATGATGCATCTACTGGAGGAAACTTGCTACAGGATGATGCTTCTCCAAACTTTTCAATTGGAGTAACTGCTACTACTACTTATTATGTAAGCATTAATAACAATGCTTGTGGAGGCGAAAGTAATCGGGTACCTGTAACTGTGACTGTTACAAGTTCAGGTGGAACTCCTCCTAATGTAACCAATCAGTCTCGCTGTGGTACAGGTGACATTGTTTTGACAGCAGCAAAAGCAGATGCTACTGCCCCTGCTGCCGGAGAAGAGTTTAGGTGGTATGATGCAGCAACCGCAGGAACTTTACTGGAAAGTAACACGGGTTCTTTTACTATTACAAACTTATCAACTACCAGTAGCTACTATGTAAGCTTTTATAATGGAAGTTGTGAAACCGACCGGGTAGAGGTGACTGCCACTATAGAACAGTTGCCTACGCCTGCCGTTGTTGATGCTTCAAGGTGTGAAGCTGGTACTGTGACCCTTACTGCCAATGGCGCGGGTGCAGGGCAAGTCTACAAATGGTATTTAGACGCTTCTACTACATCGCATTTGAAATTGTCAGCTGACGAAAACGACAATACCTATACTACCCCAAGTCTTGCTTCCACCCGTGATTTTTACGTGGCAATTGCCAAGGCTGATGGCTCTTGTGAAGGTAGCCGCTCTAAGGTAACAGCCATTATCAATAGTGCAGGTACTTCACCAACAGCTCCTACAGCAGTGGCTATTCCAGCTGCACGCTGTGGCGCAGGAACATTTTTACTGGATGCTTCTGGAGCTACTGGAGGGCAAGTTTACAAATGGTATGATGCTGATCAGACTACCTTACTTAAAACCAGTACAGACCATTTAGATACTACATTTACTACGCCTTCTGTTGGTGCTACTAAAAGTTTTTATGTAAGTATATTGGATGCAAGCTGCGGAAACACAGAAAGCACACTTACTCAGGTAGATGCAACTGTAAGTGCAGGTGTGGCTGACCCCGTAGCAACTGCTGGCGAAAACTGTGGACCTGGTACAGTGACACTATCGGCTACAGGAGGAGTTGATGGGCAATACCGTTGGTATGATAACCCAACTAGTACCACAAGTTTGGGGCAAAACTCAAGCTTTACTACTCCAAGTCTTACTGCCACTACTACTTATTATGTAAGTTTATTTAATGGCACTTGCGAAACTGACCGTGTACCGGTAGTAGCAACGATTAATGCCAACCCTACCCCGACAATTTCAGGAACTAACCTTGCCTGTACTGGAACTACAGTTACTTATAACGCCGGAAGCACAGGCAACACTTATGTTTGGAATGTTACAGGGGGAACCATTCAATCAGGAGCTGGTACTGCATCCATCACTGTAGATTGGGGCGTGGGTACTGTAGGCTCTATTACCTTGGATGAGAGTATTGGAGGATGTACCGCACAAATTGTGAAGAATATTAGCATCAAACCTGTGCCCACTCCTGCTTTAGTAGGAATTGTAGGAAACTGTATCGCAGAACAAACTACCTATTCTACGGCAGCAGTATCAGGAAACACTTATACCTGGACAGTCAATGGAGGTACAGTAGCTTCGGGGCAAGGTACTAATTCTATTACCGTAACCTGGGGCACTTCAGGCGCTAAATCGATAAGTGTAGAAGAGGATAATGGAGCTTGTAAAGTAACAGCAAGCGCCAATGTAAACCCAACCCCTGTAATTACAGGAGCTACTACTGCTTGCCAGAACGTAGCTGGAACCATTTACTCTACCCCCAACAATGCTGGCAATACCTATAATTGGGTGATTACAGGTGGAACTATAGACAATGGGGCAGGTACTCATCAGATTTCGGTCACCTGGACTGATGCTACAGCCGGAACCCTTACATTGACTGAGACCGACCCACTGGCATGTGCTACCACCACGGCAACATTCAATGTTTCTATTTTTACCAAACCTACAGCTCCAACTGTTACTGGTGATATGAATATCTGTGCGTTTACTACTGGTACCACTTATGAAGCTACTTATACTATTACTTCGCCAGATGCTAACTACATATACTCTTGGAGCATAGTAAATGCCAGTGATGGACAAATAGTGTCTACTAACACGGCTGATTCTACTGAGGTAAAAATCAGGTGGAGCAATAATTTACCGTTTAGTGGGTTAGATGTAGCTGACGCGAAATTTAGAGTATTGGCCAAAATCAAAAGTACGAACTGTAGTGGAGATTTTAATGAGCAAACGGTTACTGTAAAACGTACACCAATAAAACCTCAATTAACTGATAATACTGACTCTGTGTATGTGAATAATGTAAGAACCTATGCGCTTACCACCAATAATACAGGGAGTACTTATGCCTGGACAGTAACGGGAGGAACGATTCAATCGGGTGCTGGTACCAACCAAATTACTGTAAAGTGGGCGGCTACTGCCGGTACAGGCGAAGTATACGCCAAAGAGATAGTAACCAATACCAATTGTGAAAACTTCTCAGATACAGCCAGGGTAAGCATTTTCCCTTATAGTATTACTGCAAGTGCTTTATCACCTCAAATTTGCGAGGGTGGGCAAGTAAGACTCAAAGGAGTGGATGCCAACGCTGCGAAATTTGAGTGGTATGATGCTTCAACTGGTGGTACCAAACTGGGAGAGTCTACCAATAGTGGGTTGTCATCTGATACCTTACGAATTACGCAAAATAATTTAGGTAATTTTATTTACTACGTCACTCCTGTCACAGCGTCTGGAGCCAAAGGAGCTGATGATTCTGCTGGAGACAATGCCCGTATTCCAGTAGTATTTGATGTGGTAGTAAACGATCCTACTAACTTTACAATTGTAGGCGATACTACCAATGCTCAAAACTGTACGCCTAATGGAGCTGGTGGTGGAGCAGTAGCACTTACCACAGTTTCGGGAGGTTTTGGTGGAGCACCTTATACCTATCTTTGGACTAAGACAGGTGATGCTGCTTATAATGCTACTACAAAAGACATTACAGATTTGACTCCGGGGACTTATAATGTACAGGTGACCGATGCAGGAGGGTGTACTTCTAACATTATTTCTTTCCTTATAGAAGATAGACGTCAATATGTAACTGATGCTAAGATCACTCCTACAAGTTCTGGAAGCTTACTGGTAAACTCAGTAGGAGATACTGCTACCATTACAGTGGGCGAGTCAGTTATACTGGCTGCTACTGCTACCGATGCGGCTACTTTTGCCTGGACGGCAGATACCGATGCCGATGTGGCAAATATTTCGGATGCTACATTAGGAGCACCTACAATGACTCCTAAGCAAACGACGCGTTATTCAGTATTACTAGCCAATAGTAAAGGATGTGATACTACGGTATCAGTTGTAGTAAGGGTTCTAAGTTTTCAGGTATTTGTACCTACTATGTTTACCCCTAACAATGATCAGAAAAATGATTTGTTCCAGGTCTTTGGCAACCAAGTAGAAACATTGGGCATAAAAGTGTATAACCGGGAAGGCAAATTGGTATATGAAAGTAATGATAAGGCGGAGTTTTTGGGAAGCGACGAATTTGGAATAAAAACAAGTGAGACTCAAAACAAAGGTTGGGATGGAACCTTTGAAGAAAAACCGTTGCCTAAAGGAAATTATGTATGGTATTTGACAGGAAAGTTTAAAAATGGCGTAGAAATTAAAAAATCGGGCAACGTGCTGTTGGTACGATAATGTATATAAAGAATTGTATGAAGTTGAAAATGAACCACCATAAAGCAAGAAAAGTATTACTAGGAGTTTTAATCATTGTGTTGATAACCAGTGTCAGGTTGTTGGCACAATCGGTTTCTTACTCCCAGTTTCACCTTTCTCCTATGCAAACAAACCCTGGAATGATAGCATCTTATAATCAGCCACAAGCGATTATGAGTTACCGTAGAATGAATGTAGGTGGAGGAGTAGGGGCAGCGTTTGAAACCCCTATGTTTTCGATCACTCATCCACTGATTACAAAAACCAGGGGGAGAATAGCAGGTTTTGGTTTTTCAGCCGTAAATGATAGGTTAGGAGCAGACGGAGCATTACAGATTACAGGTTTAAGTGCTGGTGCAGCTTATAACCATCAAATAGGCCGGGCACAATACATTAGTTTAGGTGTGCAAGGTGGTTATTTCTGGCAGAGTATCAACATTGACCGTTTGACAACCGGGAGTCAATGGATTAACGGGGAGTTTTTGAATACAGCGGCAAGCAATGAAGTTTTTGATATTACCGCCATTAGCTACCCAACCATGAATGCTGGGCTATATTGGTACTTTACCGATTCAGACTCTACCTCTAATACCAGGGCTTTTCTGGGTATTTCGGGGCAAAACCTCAATCAACCCAATGTTTCGTTAAGTGCTAAAGAAGAGCGAATACCCATTAGCCTTGTTTTTACTGGAGGAGTTACTGCTTACCAGAGTGAAAAACTTAAGATTATGCCTAATATACGTTGGATACAGCAAGATGGGGGCAACCGACAGGTGAATATTGGTTCTATGTTTTGGTATAATTATGCACCATTTAGTGGATTTATCAAACCTGGAAATGTAGGAGTGGGGCTTTGGTATGAGTTAAACGGAGCCGCCATTGTGTCTGTAGAAATGAACCAACCCAAGTACTCGGTAGCTTTTAGTTATGATTTAAGTATGGATCGTCAGGCGAAAAGGTTAAGTGCTTTTGAGCTGAAAGTAGGGTTTAGGATAGGTAAAAAAGAAGTAAAGCGTAAACCAAAACCTGATGAGATCAAACAAGATACAATACGACCAAAAGATGATAAGTTTATTTACACAGTAGTAGTTACCAAGCGTAACCGTAGAATAATAGGCCGTGATACTATTGCTACTGATCCTGTAAAGGCTGATAATGTGCCTCCAAAGAATTTAACTACCCGTGACCTTGAGATACTCAAGTCTACGGCGTATTTCTATTATACCAATGATGATATTAATAAAGCAACGGAATCATTGTTAAACGACATTGTTGTAATTCTTAAAAAACACCCTGACATTTATCTGGAGCTCGAAGGACATACCTGTAACATAGGGGAAACCGAAGACGCCAATCAAAATCTTTCGGAAAGAAGAGCAAGTGCGGTGAAAAAATACCTGGTAAATAAAGGAATAGATACGGATCGACTAAAAACCGTAGGATATGGTTCTAAGAGGCCAGTAGCGTCTAATAAAACCGAATTTGGTAAAATAAGGAACCGAAGGGTAAAGTTTAAGTTGATAAAAACTGAAGAAAAGAAAAAATAGAAGAATAAAAATTACTAAAAAAGGAGAGCCTGTGAGTTACTAGGTTCTCCTTTTTTATTTGTCTGAGAGTGAAAAATATGGTGAAAGGCATATTTGCTTTGATATAATTTGGGTCTTATGCATTAACGTAGAAAAAGCAGTATTTTATTTTGTTGAATATACCCTGTTCTTCTTTATTTTAAAAGGTTATTTTTGTTGGGGGATTTAGAACTTTCTACATAGGCTAGAATGAATCCCGGTGGTGCTTTTCTTTTTTCGATAAAATTCTTTTAACTTTGGCTGCTTTTTAAATTAATTAGGAAACAATATTAAATAGACTCAATGGCATATTTGTTTACGTCTGAATCAGTTTCGGAAGGACACCCTGATAAGGTATCTGATCAGATTTCTGATGCACTTATCGATTATTTTTTAGCTTATGACCCTAGCTCAAAAGTGGCTTGCGAAACTCTTGTAACTACTGGACAGGTTGTTTTGGCAGGTGAAGTGAAGTCTGATGCTTACCTTGATGTACAGGAAATAGCAAGAGAAGTAATCAAGAAAATTGGTTATACCAAGTCAGAATACATGTTTGAAGCAACTTCTTGTGGTGTTTTGTCTGCTATCCACGAACAATCTCCTGATATTAACCAAGGTGTAGATAGACAAAAGCCAGAAGAACAAGGCGCGGGTGATCAGGGAATGATGTTTGGTTATGCGACCAACGAAACTGCCAACTATATGCCACTAGCCTTAGATTTGTCGCACAAAATTCTGAAAGAGCTTGCGGATATGAGACGCGAAGCAAGCGATATTAAATATCTTAGACCTGATGCAAAATCTCAAGTAACTATTGAATATAGTGATGATAATAAACCTGTTCGTATAGACACCATTGTTGTATCTACGCAACATGACGATTTCGATACGGAGGAAGCTATGCAGGCAAAAATTCGTGAGGATATTATCAGTTTCTTGATTCCTCGTGTGAAAGCCCAGCTCCCTGAACATATTCAAGCGTTGTTCAACGATGATATTACATACCATATCAATCCTACTGGTAAGTTTGTAATTGGTGGTCCTCATGGAGATACTGGATTGACAGGTAGAAAAATTATTGTTGATACTTACGGTGGCAAGGGAGCACATGGTGGAGGTGCTTTTTCTGGAAAAGACCCTTCAAAAGTAGATAGAAGTGCAGCGTATGCTTCTCGTCACATTGCCAAAAATTTGGTAGCTGCCGGAGTAGCTGACGAAATTTTAGTACAAGTTTCTTATGCTATTGGTGTTGCCCAACCTACCAGTATTATGGTAGATACTTACGGAAGCGCCAAGGTAGATATGACCGACGCTGTAATAGGACAAAAAGTAGCAGAAGTGTTCGACATGCGTCCTTATTACATTGAGCAAAGGTTGAAGTTGCGTAACCCGATGTATCAGGAAACAGCTGCTTACGGCCACATGGGGCGTGAGTCTGAAACCATAACCAAAACTTTCAATGCAGGGAAATCAAATGAAAAGACTGTAGAAGTTGATTTGTTTACCTGGGAAAAATTAGATTATGTAGATAAGGTAAAGGCAGCTTTTGGCTTGTAGTTATCCAACGAAACCGAAAACATAAAAAAGCCCTCTAAACATTTTTAAATGTTTAGAGGGCTTTTTTAATAGTTGAATACAAACAAACATGTATATAGCAAAGTTGTGATGATACAACAAATTAATGTATACATATGCAAGAAAGATCGTTTCCGAAATGGATGACTACTATGCTGCGCATGGCAGCTATTTACAACATACTATGGGGAGCCTGGGTCACCTTATTTCCTTTTCATTTTTTTGATTTAGCACATTTGCCCCGCCCCAATTATGCAGCTATCTGGCAGGCAGTAGGAATGATTGTAGGTTGTTATGGAATAGCTTATTGGGTAGCCTCTTACAACCCTTACAAACATTGGGGAATTGTATTGGTAGGTTTTTTGGGTAAAGTGTTTGGACCTATTGGTTTTTTGCAACACGTAATGCAAGGTTCTTTGCCGTGGGTGTTTGGATTGCATAATATTACCAACGACCTGGTATGGCTTGTTCCTTTTGGCTTGGTATTGTATGGCGCATATAAACAGTACAAGCAAGCATCAGGTAAAATAAAAGAAGTGGCATAAAAATCATTTGTGTTTTACATCTTCTGGCGTGGTTCATGAAATCTTTATAAATTTACCAGACACAATTTAAAAAGATTTCTGTGGAGGCATTTTTAGAGATTATCAGACAAGAAGCAAAGCCAATACAAATGACGGTAAA
The DNA here is from genome assembly GCF_947493425.1 of uncultured Microscilla sp. Taxonomy (GTDB): domain Bacteria; phylum Bacteroidota; class Bacteroidia; order Cytophagales; family Microscillaceae; genus Microscilla. Next base: position 35,881 of record NZ_CANLRP010000047.1, read on the forward strand.
TACGCCGTTTTTGATGGATAAACCTGGAAAAGTATGGTTTATTGATCAAGGACAAATCAATGTATATACTGTACAATTGAAAGGTGGCAAACCAGAAGGGCAACGCTTTTATTTCTTTACTGCCGAGCAACAACAACTTTTATTAGGGCTTGATTCTGCGAATTCTATGCATCACATTGGTTTTTCGGCAGATGCCACCAAAGATACATTGGTGTATGAGTGCGACCTTGCCCGCTTGAAAGAATTGGCACTCATGCCCGACTACTCGCCTATAATAGCTGGCTTGATCAGTGATTGGGTAACCAATTTGTTTTTTGGTATTTCAGAAAATGAAAATCACCCCAATAAAGCGGCAAATGTATTAATTAAAAAGGGGGAACGAGTTATTTTGAGAGAAGGCGACAGTATATCGGCTCAAAAAAAGGTAGTTTGGGCAGTAATTAAACCCCGTAAAGCCAATACCTTACTCATCAATGGTTCAGGAAAGCTTGATCAACCCACCCAAGAACTTTTATTGCCTTTGTGTCGAGAGTCGTTTTGGGAGTCGAATGGAAATCTGGGGCTAAAATTTATAGGTACTACCGAAGCAATTCAGCAAGAAGCCGCCTGGCAAGGTTTAGAGGCGCTTGATAACACTTTGTTTTCGCTTGAAAAAAATGCCATTGATTTTGTGGCGCGTAATGAACAAATTCGCCTCAAGTCCAAATACCAAAATCAGTACATTAAAACCATTCAAACCCTTAAAGATGCTGAGGCTATTCTCAACCGTGAGGCTGCCGACAAATACGCCAAAGGCCTAAGGGTGCAAACCGACGATGTACTGTTCAACGCTTGTCAAGTAGTGGCCGATCCTGCCAAAATACGTCTGGTGCCTCCGCTTGAAAACACAAAAGAGGGGTATGACCCTATTGGAGATATAGCAAGAGCATCAAAGGTAAGGTATCGTGAGGTACTGCTAGAAGGCAAATGGTGGCAACAAGACTCTGGAGCACTGCTCAGCTTTTTGAAAGAAGGCGATACACCTATAGCTTTGATGCCTGTTAAAGGCAATCGTTATGAAGCCTACAACCCTGTAACCAAAGAGGCTTTCAGAATTACCGAAAAGAATCAGCACCTAATAGACAAAGTAGCTTATACATTTTATAAACCATTTCCTCAGAAGAAAATCACCCTTGTAGACCTCCTCAAATTTGGCTTGTTTAAAGAAAAAAGAGATTTTTATATCTTGATTATTATGGGGCTTGCTGGAACAGGTTTAGGACTCATTACACCTATTCTTACAGGAGTGTTGTTTGACACTGTAATACCTAACGCGGGCAAATCTCAGGTAATGCACGTAGGTTTTGCCTTGTTTATGGCGTTAATTGGTTACATTTTGTTTGAATTAACCGAAGGGTTTGCACTGTTGCGGATAGAAACCAAAATGGACCATAGTTTACAGGCAGCAGTTTGGGATAGATTATTGGATTTGCCTGCCTCATTTTTCAGAAAGTTTACTACAGGCGACCTGGCAGATCGGGCAATGGGAATTAATGAAATACGTAAATTATTGTCGGGTGTAGTAATTACCGCCATTTTAAGCAGCGTTTTTTCATTGCTTAATTTTTTGTTATTGTTTTATTATAGTGTAAAACTGGCCTTAGTAGCTTTGGGTATTTCTTTGGTAGAGGTACTGATCATGTATTGGATTGGTAGGTGGCAAATTTCTAAAGAAAAGCAGGCCTTGAATTATGATGGAAAAACTCAAGGCATTGTTTTACAGTTGTTAAACGGGATAAGTAAATTTAGAGTAACGGGTACTGAAATAAGGGCTTTCAATCATTGGCTAAGGCTTTTTACCAAATCTAAACAATTTTCTTTTGAAGCAGCAAGGGTAGAAAACATTCAAACAGTCATTAATTCAATGATGCCTCTGCTTGCCAGTGGGATTATTTACTGGACTTTTTTTTCCTCTAGTGAGTGGGGAAAATTGTCTACCGGTCAATTTTTAGCTTTTAATGCTGCCTATGGTGCTTTTTTATCGTCGATATTGGCAATGAGTGCAGCTTCATTGACCATATTTCAGGTTTTTCCTATATATGAGCGTACACGCCCAATATTAGAAACTTTGCCCGAAAACGATGATCGCAAGTCGAACCCAGGGAGATTGAAAGGGAATATTGAAGTATCTAAAGTAAATTTTAGATATAACAAAGATGCCCCATTAGTATTAAATAATATATCTTTGCAATTAAGGTCAGGAGAGTACGTCGCTTTTGTAGGAGCATCTGGTTCGGGTAAGTCTACACTAATCAGGTTGTTGTTGGGTTTTGAGAAACCTGAGGTTGGAAGTATTTTTTATGACAATCAAGATTTAAATAAGTTAGATTTAAGGCTGGTAAGGCGGCAAATTGGTGTAGTATTGCAAGATGGTCAACTTACACCAGGCGATATATTTTCTAACATTGTGGGATCATCACCACAATTGACTATGGATGATGCCTGGAACGCTGCAAAAATGGCTGCATTTGATGAAGACATCAAACAAATGCCTATGGGAATGCATACAATTATTAGTGAGGGTGGTTCTACCCTTTCAGGAGGGCAAAAACAACGTTTGCTTATTGCCAGAACTCTGGTACATAAGCCGCGCATTGTCATGTTTGATGAAGCCACCAGCGCCTTAGATAATCGAACGCAAGCTGTAATTACAGAAAGCTTGAATAAACTACAGGCAACCCGCATTGTGATTGCGCACCGGCTGAGTACTATTCGTAATGTAGACAAAGTTTTTGTGTTTGATCAAGGTAAAATAGCTCAAACAGGAAGCTACGAAGAGTTAATTCATCAGGAGGGGTTGTTTAAAGATTTGGCAACCAGGCAACTGGCATAACATTACACATAAATGACCAAAAAATGATAAATATACAAAGGGTGAAGGTAGTCAAATTAATTTACGCAAGCATTTTATCTTTGGTATTGACAGGCTGTGGAGGGACAGAAGAACCTTTTTTGAACTCACCGGGATTATTGAGCGATATAGAGTTGGATAAAAAACCAATCTATACATCGTTAGAAGTTGCTTTGGAGCAACCCAATGATGTATATATGATGAAACTGGCAAACAAAGATATGCTGGTGCTTTCTAAAAAAATAGCCCTTTTTAAAAACCTTCAGGTATTAAACTTACAACAAAATAAACTCACAGAACTACCCTCAGAAATCGGCGACCTAACCAAGCTTCAAAAATTAATTTTGAGCAATAACCAATTAGAGAAGTTACCTCCGGAAATAGGCAAACTAACCCACCTTTTGGAGTTGCGGGTAAGTGCCAACCGTTTAACTACCCTGCCTCCGGAAATTGGTAAACTCAAAAGCCTTCAGTACTTATATATACCCAATAACAAGCTTATTACTCTGCCGCCAGAAATAGGGCAACTTACTCAGTTAAAACGTTTGTTTCTAGAGCACAACCAGCTAACCCAATTGCCTGCCTCTATAGGGCAACTAAACAATCTTCAGTCGTTGATTTTAAATAATAATCGAGTCAATCAGTTGCCCCACGAAATAGGACAGTTAAAAAACTTGCATACTTTTTATTTAGCAAACAATCGCTTAAAAGAACTACCTCGGGAAATACTTACCTTACAAAACCTTCAGAAACTCTACCTGGTAGGCAACCAATTACAGCAATTGCCCCCCCAGCTGGCAAAATTAGATAAGTTACAAATTTTAGATCTGCAAAAAAATAATTTTTCAGAAGTGCCTGCTGCTGTTACCAAACTTACCAAGTTGCAAAAACTTTGGCTCAACAACAACCAACTTACCTCGCTTAATGCTGAAATAGGCAAGCTCCAAAACCTGCAAATATTGTATCTGGAAGAGAATAAAATCAAAGAGTTACCCACCTCTATTGGGAGTATTCAAAGCTTAAAACACCTAAGCCTGAGCGATAACATGCTTACTTCACTACCTCAGGAAATAGGTCAGCTACGCAAGTTGCAGGCATTGTACCTACGCAACAACCAACTACCCAAAACCGAACAAGCTAAGATCAAAGAATGGTGTGGCAAAGCATACATTACCTTTTGATCTTAAACCAAAAAAACCTTTTGATACAATAAGTACCAAAAGGTTGGTTATTATAAAAACCTGACTAACTATATTTAGTACAAGTTTACAATAAGTGCACTAAGTAACTACTTGGCAGCAGCATATTTTTCGGCTGCTTTGTATTTTTCACCTACTTTTTCCCAGTTGATGATATTCCAAAATGCAGAAATATAATCAGGGCGACGGTTCTGATACTTTAAGTAGTAAGCGTGCTCCCATACGTCTAAACCAAGAATAGGAGTGCCTTTTACTTCAGCTACATCCATCAAAGGGTTGTCTTGGTTAGGCGTAGAAGTCACATGCAATTTTCCATCTTCACCTACAATCAACCAAGCCCATCCAGAGCCAAAGCGAGTAGCTGCAGCAGCGTTAAACTTTTCTTTCAAATTATCTAAAGAACCAAAAGCGTCTTTGATAGCTGTTTCAAGGTCTCCACTTGGAGCGCCACCTTTGGGACTCAAAATTTCCCAAAAAAGACTATGGTTATAAAAACCACCGCCATTGTTGCGAACACCAGCGCTGTGGCTTCCAGCATTTTTTAATATATCTTCTATAGAATGGTTGGCCAAGTCGGTTCCTTCGATAGCATTATTTAACTTTGATGTATATCCAGCGTGGTGTTTACCATAGTGAATTTCCATTGTTTTTGCATCAAAGTGTGGTTCTAGTGCGTCGTAAGCATAAGGTAAAGCTTTCTGTTCGAATGCCATAATTTCGTGCTTTTTTAAGTTGTAAAATGTTTAAAAGACAGTTGTAAATGGTAAAATCAGCCTCATTCATCTGAGTGCCTTATTGTCTTACCATTGTATGTATAACAAAACAAATATAAATTAGTTTCGCAATTTTTGAAAGAATCGCTGTAAAAGTTCTGTGCACTCGTTTTCGAGCACCCCACCCACTTGCACAGTTTTTGGGTGCAACACTGTTATCGCTTTGTTGTTAGTACCTTCAGTAGCAGACTCAATACGAGAGAACCCCCTTTTAGGATCGTAAGCACCAAACACCAGCCTGCCCAATTGAGACCAGGCTATAGCACCAGCACACATTACGCAAGGTTCTAGAGTTACATACATTGTACATTGGTTAAGGTACTTTGCTCCCAGGTAGTTGGCAGCTCCTGTTACTGCAAGTATTTCGGCATGAGCAGTTACATCTAACAACTGTTCGGTTTGGTTGTGAGCTCTAGCTATGATTTTGTCTTGTACTACTACTACAGCTCCTACAGGTATTTCTCCTTTGTTATAAGCTGCTACTGCTTCTTTATAAGCTTGTTGCATATAAAACTCGTCGTGCATTGGGAATTTTTCTATGGGTGATTATATTCTTTTTACTTCACAATGTACCCTTTGTGTTTCAGGGTGTATGTTCAACACCTGATACCCCGGAGCCAACTTATCCAGGGCAAACTCAGGGGCATAAGGGTTAAATTGATAAGAGGTAGCTGGTGCCGAAAAATACTGCACTCCCTTGCGTTGCCAGGCGTGGGCGTGGTGTATGTGCCCACAGATAACTGCTCGTACCTGAAGGAATGCGTCAATGATTTTATAAAAATCATTTTTATTAGTCAACCCTAAACTATTTGTCCAGGAGCCAGGGGTTGTCAAAAGCTGATGGTGTAACGCAATGATGGTAGAAGTATTAGTGGCTTCTGCCAATGATTTTTTCAAAAATAGAAGTTCATCGTCAGGCAAAAAGCCCGCCACCGCCTTTTCTTGCCTATCAGTGCTGTTTAACAATATAAAACGAGTTCCTTTGATTTCAAACACATTGGTATTTTGCACCTGTACTTTAGGAGCGATTTGCTTCATAAGCACAGCACTGTCGTGGTTGCCCGGTAGCCAATAATAAGGAATCCCCAAAGGTGCCAGCAACTCGTCTACATGAAAATAACTTTCTTTTTCCTGTTTGGCTGCAATGTCTCCTGTGATCAATATAAAGTCTAATGTGTCTTCTTGTTTCAGCAAATCTACTACATTACAAAAACTTTGATAAGGATGATGTTGATGATACATAAAATTCTTGTACTTGTACAAATGCAAGTCAGACAAGTGAGCAAACCTGAGAGTATTCATGCTGTATAAGTGTTTTTGCAAATATGTAGCATGAATCTAAGAATATAAAAAATAGTTTGAAATAGAAAGGGAGATAGCAGAAGGGGGGATAAAGAGATTGTTTGGCAAAAGAGATGCAACCAACCCGTAATATAAAAGCATAAGTCAACCTGCTAAGAATCAACGTACTGCATTTGGAGCAAAAGAATAGAAAAAATATGGCGACTTCATTAGCAATAAATGTGCCTTGAAAAGGTTATTATTTGGAGAGCAGTATAATTTTACCTATCTTGTCCCGTGTTCAAAAAAAAAGGCATTGCAGTTTGAAAATCAAACCGAATGCCCGTTACAAAAATGACACCAAAATTAATAGCAATTATATAAGTACAACAACAATGCCAAACTGGCTTTTTAATAGCATATTCTACCTTTGTAGAAAATTTTTGCTAGTTTGCATCGTTTATTGATTATAATTCAATGTTGAATACAATGCTTCATCTTTTAGATGAGTCGTCCGTTATAAAAATGACGTTTACATCATTAATAAGATAGTTGTTAGAAAAACAACAACAATGCCAAGCTAAAAAGCTTGGCATTTATTTTTCGATTAAAATTGACTTGTTGTGACCAATAGTTAATACCCTTTGCCACGTTTAAGAATAAACCAAACGCTGCGTAGTACAATCAACACGTGATTTTTGAGCGTAGTCCACAACCCATAATGTTTCTTGAGTATTTGGTAGCGATCTTTGAGCGAAGCCTTCAGGTGTTTGCGAGAAAACCCCCCTTGTAAATATATTGCCAGGATTTGGTGAGCATTGATTGTTTTTTTTGACCGTTTTAACACCTTAATTACCCAGTCAATATCAGCACTGTAAGGGTGTTGTTCATAGTCATAAGGCTCAGCAATGCTTTTGCGCACCAAAATGGATTGGTGACAAACAACCATGCCTTGTTGCATGTCTTTCCAGTGAAGTTGCTCTGGTAACCTGTGAGGAGTAGCTTTACTTCTGATGCCCAGCGGGTTACGTTCAAGATCGAGAAACTCAGTCTCACCATAGTAAACATCGCCATCGGTTTCTTTGGCAAACATATCCGTTAGCACTTCAGGAGTCCTTATTTCATCTCCGGCATTCATAAACCACACAAAATCGCCTTTAGCAAGCTCCATTCCCTTATTCATTGCATCGTACAAACCTTTATCTGGTTCGCTAATCCATTGATCAATATTGGCTTCATACTTTTTTATAATGTCCAGTGTACCATCTTTCGACTGCCCGTCTATAATCAAGTATTCTATATGAGGGTATGTTTGGGTTATAATGCTTTGAATGGTACGCTCCAGGTATTTTTCGGCGTTGAAACACACCGTAATGATTGATATTCTGGGTAGAGATTGATTCATAGATTATTTTAATCAAGTATCTTTTTATATAACTGTACATACTGATTACTCACTACCTCTTCGGTAAAGTTGTCCAATACTTTTTGTCGGGCATTTTTCGTAAGTGTTTGATTATCTGATTGATACAGTGTCCAGTAAATGCCCTTGGCAAGGTCTTCGGCAGACTTGTACGACGCCAGGTAACCGTTTTGCTGATGGTCGATCAAATCGCCCACCCCGCCTACATCAAAGGCAATTGCTGGGGTGCCACAGGCCATTGACTCCATAATGGTGTTGGGGAGGTTTTCTTCCAACGAAGGCATCACCAACGCATCTCCCAGGTTATAATTTTGTCGCAAAGCTTCGTCCCCTGAGAGCAACCCTTGTAAATGAACGGTGTAAGGAGACAATGCTTTTACTTGCGCTCCTGCACCACCAAACACCAACAGTTCAACTTCTTGCAAGGTGGCAGGGTATTGTTCCTTCAATATTTGCAAAGCTTCCAGAAAGTAGTCGATTCCTTTCCTCTTGTCACTGATTTTGACTGAGCCAAACAATAAGTACTTTTTATCTACAGCCAGTGACCTTTGTTGGCGCAGTATCTTTTTATCCAAAGGGGTGTAAACTGTAGTATCTATAGGGTTAGGAATGCTCTGAATACTACTTTTGGTAGATACCTCAGCACTCATTAAACCACTTTTGGTTGCTTCGTTGGCAATCCATTGGCTACAGCCTACCAAATGCAGTGATTTGTCTTTATAAATGGTAAGCTTTCTCTGGAAAATCCGGTAAGACAAATCTTTTGGGTGAGGGTGCTTTAGAAAAACACAATTGCCACATTCTCGTTGGTAATGGTCACAGTTGCGGGCGTGATGGCAACCCCCAGTAAAAGCCCACATATCGTGCATCGTCCATACAATGGGTTTGCCAAGCGCAAAGAGTGTTTTGAGTGATTTGAGAGACAAAAAACCAAAAACAATCCAATGTAAGTGAATAATATCAGCTTGCTTTATCAATGGGTGTTGGCTAATATTGGTACCAATATAGGCCGGCGAAATAGCATAACGGGTGGCTTTTGACTTAGCCTGTCGCCAAAAAAGCAGGCGATCTACAGTAAACCTAAGGAAAGCTCTTTTCTTGCCCCACCAGGTGTTGGCTACTGCCTGTAGGTGTTGCTGTTTTTGGGTTTGTACTTGTACCAGTAGTTGAGGCTCTACCAAAGGTTGGTCTTGTAGTGCCTTATGGAGGCGTTGTGCGGCTACTGCTGCCCCACCAAAATCCTGGAAAGTGTTAACAATTGCTACTTTTATTGCCCTCTGCTCCATTGTTTCTTGCCTCATTACTTCTTTATTGCCATAATAGACGCCCAATGCTTGGTATCTTTCCAACATTTAAACCCTTGCTGGCTTACTATATCTATAGCTTTTTGTACAAACTCGTCTTCGTGCAATTCTATATTCATTGCTTGTACTTTTTGCATCCAGCTTAGGTCGTCACTTTCCAATATATTTTTTTCGGCTCCTTCAATGTCCATCTTCATATAGTCTACCTTATCTAACGAGTAGGTGGCCAAAATGTCGCTCAGGCTGATAGAAGGCATTTCTTTGGTAGCAGCTTGGGTATTCTCAGTAATGGCATACGCGTCAGTATCTGCATTGTCTGCATACTGTATAGTACCAGTGTTTGTCCACACAGCCTTATTGGTAATGGTTACCCCAGGCAGTTCAGCACAGTTTTTTTTACAGGTTTCAAAATTTTGCTTATCCATTTCAAACCCAAAAATTTTGCTCTGAGGGTAGAGATGTTTAAAGTGGCGTATAGTAAGCCCAATGTTGGCTCCCAGGTCTAATATCACCGCATCGGCAGGCAAGTCAACAGGGGGGAGATGGTACTGGTGATAAAATACATATTTTATTACACTTCGGTCTATAGCATTATTACTACGTATAGTCACTCCTTCATTATCTAAGGTTTTAATGTGTAATTGGATGTCATCATTCCCTGTCTTATCAAAGTATTTTTTTCTTTCTTTGAATGGTAAAATTTTAAAAAGGATATAGTTCTCTAATAAGTAATTTGTAACCGGTAAAAGTGCTTTTTTGAAGCTATTCATCTTAAGGTGTTTTTCTTGAAAATATGAAGGCTACATTAGCCTTGGTAGTGAATGAAATAAAAGGAAACTGTGTACCTCATACTATCTCTTTAATTGTCTTATACATCAGTATAACCAAGACATGCTTAAGCAAGAGAATTGTGCAAAAGTAATAAGTTTAAATCTTTTTGATCAATTTAATTTTGATATGTTTGAGTTTATCTCCTTTCTATTAAGTAAAAGCGCTTGTTTTAGAGTGGCTATTTCCGTGTTTTGCAAGGCAAATGCCCTGCGAAATCAGAATCACCTGTTTTGTGAGTCTCTATGCTTATAAGAGCTTGTTGGGATTTTGTTTTTGCCAGTAAACCTTCTACTTTTGCTGCGTTTAAGGGCTCATCTCTAGTTTTTGTTTTGCCCAATGGCAGACAAAATGAGTGAGTTCTGAGCCTTACCACTTTTAATTTAGCATAAAGTGGATATAGGTTTGTTTGCCATAGAGTTGCAACAGCAAATGCATGATGTGGTTTTACCTTTGTATTCTAATTCAACAAACATAGCATAGTCTCCGATGAGCATCAAAAAAATATTACCAGACTTAGCCATTATCTTTTTCTTTTTTATCCTAAGTGCCATTTATAATTATCCAGAGTTATCAGGAGAAAAGCTGCCTCAAAATGATGTGCTGCAAGCTCAGGGAGCATCTAAAGAACTGAAAGACTACAAAGCAAAAACGGGTAAAGTGGGGCTTTGGACAAATAGTATGTTTAGTGGAATGCCCGCAAATATGGTATATTCTGAGCGTCCCAACAGCTTACCTCTCTGGTTGGGGCGTGCACTACACTATGGCTTAATGCCCTTCACTATCAATACAGTGTTTATGTTATTGGTCACCTCTTTTTTGGCATTCCTTATCTTGGGCTTCGATCGATGGATAGGTGTGTTGGGAGCCATAGGAATCGTGTTTGCTTCTTATAACTTTATTAACATAGACGCTGGGCACGTGTCCAAGCTTGTTGCTCAATCGTATGGGTTTCCATTGATTGCCTCAGTGATCATCACCTTTAGAGGCAAGTACTTGGTGGGAGGGGTATTGACCGCATTGTTTGCTGGGTTGGAACTATACAGTAACCACGTGCAAATCACTTACTATATATTCATTATTTTGCTTATTATAAGCCTGTATGAGTTGATAAGAGCCTTTCAAGCCAAGCAAGTCAAAGAATTTATGATAGGCGCGTTGGTATTATTAATTGCCGGAGGTATTGCTTTTGGGTCTAATGCTTCTTTGCTGGTGCCCAACTACGAATACTCCAAGCAAACCATTCGTGGCCCATCAGAACTTACTACTAACGACCAAACTAAGGGCGGAGGACTTGATATAAAATATGCCTTTCAGTGGAGCTATGGCAAAATGGAAAGTTTTACTGTGTTGGTGCCCAACTTTTATGGTGGAGCATCGGGCGGAGAACTGAGCAAAAAATCTAACATGTATGAAACCCTCACCCGGCGAGGTGTACAAGGCAGACAGGCAGAGCAGTTTGTAAAACAGCAACCTTTGTACTGGGGTGATATGCCATTTACTTCAGGACCTGCCTATTATGGTGCTATTATCTGTTTCTTGTTTGTTTTTAGCCTCATTGTTGCCAAAAATGACTTTAAGTGGTGGTTATTAGGCATTGTTGTGTTTTTGTTGCTTTTATCATGGGGTCGCAACTTGACCTGGTTCAATAACTTCTTCTTTTATAATGTACCACTTTATAATAAGTTCAGGGCAGTAAACATGCTCTTCTCTTTGATCAATATTTTTATGGTGTGGGGCATTGCTTTGGGGCTAAGAGACATATTCAATGGAGAACTCAAGGGCAAAGACCTGATCAAGCCGTTGGGTTATAGTGTAGCTATTGTAGGAGGGTTGACTGCTATTTTTGCGTTGTTAGGTGGTGGCTTATTTAGCTTTGAGGCTGCCGGAGATCAAAAATACCTGGAACAACTTGAAAAAATGACCGGAAGCAAAGGGTTTGCTATGGATTTGCTTAGTGCGCTGCAAGCCGACCGTGCTAGTTTGCTAAAAGCCGATGCGTTACGTTCATTGATATTTATTTTATTAGCCGCAGGAATATTGTGGGCATTTTTCACCGAGAAAATTAAAAAAGAATATGCTTTGATTGCAATTACTTTGCTGATATTGGTTGACTTATGGGGGGTAAACAAGCGTTATTTGAACACCAAGAGTTTTAAAAAGCCACGTAATGTAGAAGCTGCCAAAAAGCCTCAGCCTTATGATCTTGAAATTTTGCAAAAAGGGCAAAAAGACCCACATTACCGGGTGTTAAATACAGCCAAAAGTCCTATGAACGATGCTATCACTTCTTTCCATCACAAGTCTATAGGAGGTTATCATGGTGCCAAGCTACGTCGCTACCAAGAGCTTGCTGACGCCCACTTTACCCGCAACATGACTGCTGCTTATATGTTGAGAACCGCCCAAGGTAAGCTAAGGCAACACAACCCTAAAGATACCAACAATGTATCGGTATTGAGCATGTTAAATATGAGGTTTTTGGTAGACAGGGGGGGCAAAGTGTTTGAAAACACCAATGCTATGGGGCATGCCTGGTTTGTAGATGGCTACAAAGTAGTCAATAGTTCAGATGAAGAATTGGCTTCGCTTACCAAGTTTGACCCTAAGAAAATAGCTTTTGTCAACCCTAAATATGCTAAAGAAGTACAAGGGCTTACCATCAAACCTGATAATAATGCTACCATCAAACTTTTGTCTTATGCCCCCGATGTAATGAAGTATGAAGCCAATGTGGGCAGCACACAGTTGGCAGTTTTTTCTGAGATTTTTTATGACAATGGAGCGCGTTGGGTTGCCTACATCGATGGCAAGCCTGTGTCACACCTTAGGGTAAACTATGTGCTCAGGGCGTTGGTAGTACCAGCAGGTAAACATACCATAGAGTTTCGTTTTATTTCCAAAACTCTTGCTATAAGCGAAAGCATTGCTTTAATTTCATCTATATTGCTGCTACTGGGCATAGCAGGGGCAATTGTTTTGTATTTTAAGAAACAAAAGACGGCATCGAAGCCAGAGTAGTAGCTAATATTCGTATGAAAAAGGGTGTATCACAAATTTGTGATACACCCTTTTTTAATATACACTTGATCCAATGTACTCACTACACCATCAATTAAGTTTGCCAAATACTTTTAGCTGTAGCTAACTAAAGTAAAGCAAAACCGTGCAAAGCGAAGCCCAAATAAGATGGTGCATTCTGCAATTAAATCTCGTTTACAATACCAGTTGTGTGGGATTATAAACTCAGCGTTATTTACTCCCAATTTGAAACCGTACACTAATTTTTAGCTATTAATATTTGCTTAGAAGTTAACTTTATCAACTTTAAAAGTGCTTGAATAACAAGGCCTTTCTTTCCGCCTTAGGAATTGTTCAAAAATAAATTTACACTCTAAGGGGTGATTTTTCGCCTTGATACTTCGTTATTTTTATTGCC
>NZ_CANLRP010000048.1 GCF_947493425.1 uncultured Microscilla sp.
AATATACGCCATTGGTTTACAATGATTCATAGGGTAAACATTTACTCGAATCCGCTATGGACTACGGACTAAATGCTGTGGACTATCGAGTAAATATTCACCTTGTTAAATGCTGAAAATCAGTATTTTATATTAATATTGCGTACTCACTTTATTCTTAAAAGTGTTTTGGTCAGGAAGGCAATTGTCAGGAGGGAAACAGGGAATGTTTAGGGTGAGTTTATGGTAAATGTATTCCCATAACAAGAATATCATCTATTTGTCGTTGTCCGTTTGCCCAATTAGCAAGGGTACGCTCCATAATTTCGTGTTGTTCACTCATTGGTTTCTGATATATTTTCATAAATAAATCAGTCATCCGCCTCAACATAAACTTACGCCCTTTAGCCCCTCCAAACTGATCTTGGTAGCCATCAGAGAAAATATAAAAAGTGGTGGGAGAGTATCGCTCTTCTTCTTTTTGGGAAGCATCGGGCGATAAATGCGAAGCCACTGCTGTTGGCAATGAGGTCTTTAGTTTGGGGCGTAGTTTGATGGTATGATGGGTAAAATCACGGTCACGCTCATTTTCAAGTCCGCCTATACCTTCCTTATCGCCTTTGATTAGGGTTAGTTCATGATTTTGGATATATACAATTGGCGTATTTGCTCCGGCAAACTCCATTACCTGTTTCTTTTTATCTATTACCACAATAGAAATATCCATTCCATCACGGTTGCCAGTAGTACGTTGCTTGAGGGCTTTGCGTATTTTATCGTGTAAGGTATTTAAAATAAGGTGAGGCTCAATCACATTGTTTTCGTGGACGGTTTCATTGAGTAAATCTGAACCAATCATGCTCATAAAAGCTCCAGGCACCCCATGTCCAGTACAGTCACTACAGGCAATGACATACTTGGTATCGCCGTTTTTATCTACTACCTCCGAAAACCAGTAAAAATCGCCGCTGATTACATCACGTGGCTTGAGCATAATAAAAGACTGGGGAAAAACTTCCTGGATTGTACTTAGCTGAGGAAGCTTGGCGTCTTGAATACGTTTGGCATAATTAATACTTTTGGTAATGTCGTGGTTTTTCTTCTCCAACAAGTTTTTTTGCTTCATTACCTCCTCGGTTCGGGCTTGAACCGCCTCTAGCATATGCTGAAAGTCATTGGCAAGTCGCCCTATCTCATCTTTATTGTTGATTTGATAGATTTTGCTATCTTCATTAAAATTATTTTGAATCACCCAATTGATTGAGTTAGACAGGCGGGCAATGGGTTTGCCAAATTTATGATTCACAAAGTACCCTAGTACCATACTCAATATAACAAAAAATATGAGCAAAATAACCAGGGTGTATTTTACGATTGTTCTTACCCGGCTGGCAGCATCAAATACAAGGGTATCTATTTGTTGAATGTTTTTTTCAAGCTCCTCAAGCGAATCATTGAGTTTCTTTTTTAAGCCACTTTGGTTGTGAAAACCTATGCGTTTTTCTATTTTCACCAAATCTAAAAAGGCTTGTTGGTAGGTATTCAAATCATTCAACAAGCCTGCTTGCGCTTGTCCATCTTGCACTTTTTGTTTAACTTCTTGACGCACAACTTCTACCGCCTGCTTAAGCTTCTCTACGTATTGAATTTCTTTGGCTATGATGAAATCTTTTTCATGTTTGCGAATTTTCAGGATATAAACTTCTGTTAAGTTATATTCAGGTTGCTTTTTAAATAACTGACCAATAGACTTTTGCATATCTCCTTGCAAACCAACATCCTTAAAGCCTTTAGTTCTAATAATTTGCACTAACTGCTCGAACAACTTTTCAAGCTTATTAATTTGGCGATTTACTTTTACAATTTCTTGAGCAAGTTGTTTACGCTGTAAATCTTTTACATCGCTCAAAAGGGTCAGTTCACGTTTGATTTGCTCAAGTAAATCGGTATGCTTCAAAAGATAGTCACTTTTACCTGTTACATAAAAGTTTTTGTCAAATACATCGTCACTGAAAAAATCTTTCTCAAGGCTATTCACATCATTGATTTGTAGATTAAGGCGGGTAAGGCTTTTGGTAATATCTTCTATGCGGTGTTGGCGACGCTCAAGCCAAAAGAATACGAATACAATGGAAAAGGCAATAAGAGAGAAAGCAGAAAAAGCTATCAACAATTTTGATCTGATGCTTTGAAACAGCCCATGGTGTGCGACGCTTCTGACTTTCATTGTAAAAAAGATTGGTGTTTAGTTGGATACCAGCATCCCTGATTTGATTGCAAAGATACAAACAATGTGGTAGTAATTAGGCTGCTGTCTTTTTTTTAAAAACGTTGAACTAATTTAAATGTTGATTATTAGGTATTAAAAAAACATAGTATTACAAATGCCTCATTGACTAACTACAAGCTAATAACAATTTCCATTCCACGCCCTTATATTCGGGTAATATTCTCTATTTGTTGAGTATAACCATAGCTGTTGAAAAAACAGTCAACAACTATGGTTTTAAAATTTGTTTGGTTTACTCTGTTACTTTTGCTGCATCCTCTACAGGACTTAATTTCAATCCTAACTCGGTCAATTGTTCATTGTCAATGACTGAAGGTGCATTGATCATCACATCTCTCCCTGAGTTATTTTTAGGAAAAGCTATAAAATCCCGGATAGAGTCTACCCCACCAAAAACAGCACAAATACGGTCAAAACCAAACGCAATGCCTCCATGAGGCGGCGCGCCATACTCAAATGCATCCATCAAAAAACCAAACTGGGCTTTGGCTTCTTCTGGGGTAAACCCTAATAAAGAAAGCATTTTTTCTTGCATAGGTCGTTGGTAAATCCGGATAGATCCACCACCTAACTCTACACCATTGATGACCATATCATAAGCATTGGCTTTGATATTTGCCAACTGGCTGTCATCGTCTAGTAATGCCTCTTGTCCTGCCTTGGGCGAAGTAAACGGATGGTGCATAGCATGCCATTTTCCGGTTTCTTCGTCTTGCTCAAGCAATGGGAAATCTACCACCCACAAAGCCGAAAACTTTTGAGGATCACGCAAACCCAAACGATTGCCCATCTCCAGACGTAACTCGTTGAGTTGCTTGCGTACCGTATTGGTATTGCCTGAAAGCACCCACAATATATCACCAGGTTCGGCATTCATTTTTACCGCCCATTCTTTCAGGTCTTCTTGACTATAAAACTTGTCTACGGACGATTTAAAGCTGCCATCTTTGTTGTATTTTACATATACCAAGCCTTTTGCCCCTATTTGTGGACGTTTAACAAAGTTGGTCAATTCATCTATTTTTTTGCGAGAATACTCTTCTGCAATTCCTTTAGCACAAATACCTACTACCAATTGGGCATCGTCAAACACTTTGAAACCCTTGTTTTGAGCCACATCGTTCAGTTCTACAAACTCCATCCCGAAGCGGATATCGGGCTTGTCTGAGCCATACAAACGCATAGCGTCATCATACTCCATTATAGGTACTTCAGGCAAATCTACACCTTTCACTGTTTTGAATAAATGCCTGATCAAGCCCTCAAAAGTAGACAAAATATCTTCACGTGTTACAAAAGACATCTCACAGTCTATTTGAGTAAATTCAGGCTGACGATCGGCACGGAGGTCTTCATCACGAAAACACTTTACGATTTGATAATAGCGGTCAAAACCCGAAACCATTAACAATTGCTTGAAGGTTTGAGGAGATTGAGGTAAGGCATAAAACTGTCCTTCGTTCATACGTGAAGGTACCACAAAATCGCGGGCACCCTCAGGAGTAGATTTGATCAAGACTGGGGTTTCTACCTCAATAAAATCCTGAGTATCCAAAAAGTTGCGTACTTCGCGGTTGATTTGATTACGCAACTCCAATTTTTGACGTACCACATTACGACGTAAGTCAAGGTAACGGTATTGCATTCTCAACTCGTCTCCTCCGTCGGTATCATCTTCTATTAAAAAGGGAGGTACTTTAGACTCATTTAATATCTCTATGTCAGTTACCTGCACCTCTACCTCACCTGTAGGCATTTGGGGGTTTTTAGATGCACGCTCAATGACATTGCCTGTAGCATATACAACAAACTCACGCCCTAATTGACGCAAACGTTCTACTACTTGGTCATCAGTATTGGTTTCATCGGCTTGCAATTGGGTAACCCCATAACGATCACGAATATCGACGAATATCAACCCGCCTTTATCTCTATTTTTTTGTACCCAACCACACAAGGTCACTTTTTGCCCTACATGGTCTATCCTGAGTTCTCCGCAAGTATGTGTACGTAGCATTGAATTTTGTTTTTAATTTTAAATACAAACCACTGTTTATCAGTGCTTTACAAGCCAATTATTTTATTAATTTATTAAAATTGCCAAAAAAGGGCAAATCCATGAACAAATCTAAAAAAAAAAATGAGGTCTTTTGGTATTAGGAGAGATTTGGATAAGGAAAAAATAATTGGCTTTTATTTCTGAGTCAGGCATTATGTTTTTTTTCATTCAGGTAAGACACCTTTGTCTACAAAATTCTACCTAATGGATAGCAGACACTACCATCTATATCATAAAAAATCGTAAGCTCGCTGTTTTTTAATTCAAAATCCCTACTTTTACATTAATACATTTAAATATGTTCATAAATAATATTATATAATGTTAGGAAAACTGTTAAAACTATTGGGAGGTTCAGTAAATGTAACTTATCAAACCATTCGCTCAGGTGAACTTCAAGAAATATTAAAAAACGATCAAAGAGTGCAACTATTAGATGTTCGCTCTCCTGGAGAGTTTCAATCGGGCCATATTCCTAAAGCACGTAATATCAATGTAATGACGCCTAAATTTAAGAACCAGCTTCAAGGTTTAGATAAATCTAAAACTTATTATGTATATTGTCGCAGCGGTATGCGTAGCACCAAGGCTTGTAAAATTATGGCTAAAGAGGGGTTTGAACAGGTTTACAACCTAAAAGGTGGGATCATGGGTTGGGGTGGCAAAGTAGTATAAACTATGACAACCTTCAAACACTATTTTCTCTGATAAGATCTACAAATGTATAAGCCTAACTACGGACAAAGCATGCATGCCTGATCTGGGCTTACATTTTAACATAAAAAACATGCGTTACACCATCAAAAAGCTTACCCAGGCAGATATAACACTGGCAAAGCAACTCATTGAAGCTTGGCATACAGACGATGGGGCCACCCAAGTGATTTATCCCAGGGAAAAGTATTTGGCCAAACTGCTCACCAAAAAGAGTTTTCACGCCTATGTAGCAATGGTAGGTAATAAAGTAGTGGGAGGATTAACCGCCTATGAAATGGAAATGTTTGATACTGAAGAAACGGAGATGTTTTTGTTTGAAATAGGAGTAAATAAAGAAGCAAGACAAAAGGGTATTGCCACTGCGCTCATTGAAGCCTTGAAGCAAACTTGTTATCAACAGCACATTGCCATTATTTTTGTTGGCACCTCTATGGACAATGAAGCAGCTAAAAAACTGTATGCCAAAACAGGAGGTTCGCTGGAAATCACACCGTTTTATACCTACGAACTAAAGTAATGGGTTATGTAAAACATTAGGCTAATAACCAGGCAAGAGCAGTTTCTTCATTATCAAAAAACTGACATTCTTCGCTGTTTTGCAAACCCTCAGCTACTTTCTCGGCAATATAATCTGTAAAAACATTATCGGCTTTTACTACAGCTGTCTTGCGCCTCGCAATGCCTTTTTCTTTATACTTATCTGCAATGTAAGGCCCCCATTCATTGGTAAGCCAATGGCTGTCTTGCGGGCTTACCCCCCTAAACTCTGCTTGAGTGATTAGCCAACGATTGCATAAGTATTTATAAGCAATTTCAAAGCTTTTTGTCACTGCTTCGCGATAAAGCTCCGAAACTCCAAACCCCTTGTAATTGATGCGCATAATTTGAAGCTTAGCATCATAGCCTATATTTACTATTTTGTTTGAAAAAGTGTCTTGCATAGAGATAATTGCCTTTTTTAAGATAACAGCTACGATCAATAGTTAGAAGCCCCTAGATACAGATGCATATCGGTGCTATACCCTGTTTAACCGCGTTGAGCTCATCACAGCAAGCTGCCCCGATGAAATGAATCGGGATTTAGAAATAGATTCGGTGCATACGCAGCCAACAAACTCATAAGTTGCTTATTTTTAAGCATTTATAATTTTATCAGTTAGAAATCGGCTCACTTTTTTACTTTTAACCTAAAAGCCAAGATGAATTCTTAGTAAGATAATGAATATTTACAGATATACCACGCTTCAATCTTCTTCCCAAATAGCCAGGCACTTTTTTTCCTGCCAAAATTTCTCAAGGGTTATTTTAGGATTATGCACAAACTTAATATGCAAAGGACTCAGTCGTATGCTCAACGCATGCGAAGCCTTTCCTTGCCAGGAACCTATGTCTACAACTTGGGTACCTTGCAAATGTAAATGATGCTCGTCAAGGTATTGTTGTATAGCGGGGACTTGTAAGTCTACCCCAGTGGTAGCTTCAGCATGAGGATTTCGCAATACTTTAGCAGTAATGATCAATTCCTGAAGGTCCTTTGGGTGGTTTTCAAAATGGGCTACATAGCTGGCATAATATATTGAGTGATAGGCATCATCCTGACTTATAAACTCTCCGTCTAGCACATACCCTACTGCCCAGTTGCCATCTCCATAGGTTTTGTCCCACTCTCGTTGCCGGACAGTACGTTGCTTGATGCTTCCAGCTCTTCCTAGTTTTCTTTTAACCACTGTCCACCCCATATTTGAACCTATTTAGACTGTGATTTTATCATCTAAAAAACCTAAATTCAATTGCTTGGCTTTTTTTTCTGGGTTCCACCCATTATCCAGTGCATAAGTAACTATAGCGCTGACTGTAGCAGGGGTAATGGCTCGGCGTTCGTCAGGATTATTGGGCAATGACGATTGAAAAAATGCGACTACTGATTGCTGAGGGTTATCGTAGAGCTCTACTACTACATGGGTGGTGCCATCGGGTTCGCTGCGGGCTTTCCATCTATATTGAATCTCGTCTACTAATATACTTCTTGATCCTTTTTTTGCCAGTGCCATAGTTCATTTAAGTTTTATGTCAATAAGTTATTCCTTTACGGTGGGCATAGGTTCTTTAGGCGTGTATTTTCTAAGTACCAGAGACAACAACAAAGAGATAATAATGCCTAAAAATATTTTAGACACGAATTCTTTTTGTATCACGTGAGATAACCAACTACTTCTCTTCCAGTCTTTTAGCGATTGTATATAATCATCAAATATTTTTTGCCCATTTTTACCTTGCTTGTTTAACTTCTCAATGCGTTTTGCCTTACTTGGCGAATTTTCCTGTAAGGCTATTTCAGTTTTAATGTGAGTATCTAACACCCCATTACTTTTACTGCCTAAAAACAAGTACATAAACAGTACTGACACTACCACCATTACTAGTGTAGTGACATTACCCATTAAGAATCCCTGACGGAAGCTTAATTGATAACGATACAAAAAATACAACACTACAAACACTGCAAGGTATACAAAGAAATCGGTTGATTTATAGCCGGCTTCCATAGGGTTATCTACTGCCCAAAAAAGAATCAGAAAAAATAGTATGAAAAGACCTCCCCCAATCAATCCGGTGATCGCTCCAACTTTCAGTAACTGCTTCATACTTTCTATTTTATCAATAATAATTAAAAACTAACCTGATTAATTTTTCTCTTGCCAATTGGTTTGCGCCCCACTAAATACTGCGACAGGTTTCCCGGTAAGCGTAGTACCCAAAAATGGAGAGTTCTTAGATTTTGACTGAATATACTTTGTTTCTACTGTCCACTCTTGTTGTGCATCAAACAGGGTAAGGTTGGCCTCCTCCCCTACTTTTATATGTGCTTGTGGTAAGTTCAAGATTTGCCTTGGTCTAAATGTGAGCTTATCTATTTTATCTTCCAGGCTGAGGTGTTTTTTACCAAAAGTATTCAAGACTCCAAAAGCTGTTTCCAGCCCTAGTGCACCAAACTCGGCAAGATCAAACTCTAGATTTTTACTTTCCTCATCTTGTGGGCGATGATCAGACACCACTACGTCAATGGTGCCATCTTGTAAACCTTCCAACAATGCTTCTATGTCCGCTTTTCCCCTGAAGGGAGGGTTTACTTTTAAAAACGAATCGAAACTCATCAAAGCAGCATCATCTATAGCAATTTGGTGTGCTGCCACATCACAACTTACCTGTAACCCCTGGGCTTTAGCTGCACGAATTAATTGTACCGAACGAGCACTGGAAATAGCAGAAAAGTGAATTTTACCTCCAGCATAAGCCAAAAAGTCTAAATCTCTCCTAATCATCATTTCTTCAGCAAGAGCAGGCATACCTTTAAGCCCCAGCATAGTACTACTCACGCCCTCATTCATGGTTCCAAAGCGGGTAAGCATCAAATCTTCTGGGCGATTAATAAGTAACCCATCAAATTTCTGAAGGTACTGTAGAGTTTTTACCAATATGTCGGAGTGCCACACAGGTTGTATGCCATCAGAAAAGGCCACCGCCCCATGGGTATGCAAATCCAACATTTCGGTAAGCTCTTTGCCTTCTGCATTGACAGATACTGCAGCTATTGGGTAAATTTGAACCAAATGTCTTAGATTATGGCTCTTTAGATAAGCCAGCTCGTTTTTGGTTTGTATTACTGGCTGGGTGTTGGGCAATACGGCTACCTCGGTAAAACCTCCTGCCTGAGCAGCATTACATCCGGTAGTGAGTGTTTCTTTGTACTCAAATCCGGGGTCGCAAAATGATGCGCGCATATCGAACCAACCAACCGATATCTGAAGATTTTGCCCACTAATGACCGTTAGGTGGTCAGTAGATTGTGTGGGTGAAATATCAGAAATCTGAGTAATTACGCCGTTTTCGATGAGAATACTTTTGCGTTGGCGATTAAATTCGGAATGCTTGTCTATTATTTCTACGTTGTGAATTAAGTAGTTCATTGATAGGCTTGACAACAAAATTTTTGCAAATAAAAGTAATATTCATTGGATAAAACAGAAAAATGCGGTATTTGTAACAAGTACACCCAATATAACCACTTGGCTTGTACTATAATTCATAATTTTAGTTTTTTTGATGCAAAATTTAAATAGCTTACCAGCGCCTGATAAAACTCCTAAACAATGGCATAAACGATTGAATGCTTGGTTTGTGATCGCACCTGAAATGGTCAACGAAAAACCTTGGCAAGCGCTGTTTATTACTACCCGCAAACTTCGTGGTATTGTCATGGTACTTATAGCATTGGCAGCTATAGGCACTGGCATTACCCTATTTATATTTTTGTTCCCTTGGAAGCTATCAAACTGGCTGCCTGTATTACAGGTATTTTTAGGTTTATTCTTCGTGGCTTTATTACTCTTTATTTATTTTCGTGAACAAGGCAATCATTTTCACGCCAGATTTTTAGAAGAAGTTCGGCAGCTTGTTAACGACCAACAACACACCTTTATCCCACTTGATAAACGCAGAATACTCAGACAGTTTGAGTGGTACAGCAAAACAGCCATTTTAAAATGTAATCTAATCGCCCTTTGCCTTGCTTTGATATTTAGCACTGCCCCCAAAAAAGTAATCAATGCCTTGAACCTCCGCAAACAGTCACTCGTCAAGAGCATGCAAGAAGCCATTGAACAAAAACGCCAGCGCATAGCCCACCTCAATGCTCTCAATACACAAAGCGAACAAATGATAACACAAGCTGAACGCCTCATCAAACACAATCAAATATATATCAAACGCTTACGCAAAGGCATGCAAAAACATTACAGGCAAATTATAGAGCTCCGTCGTTACTTGAGGCATCTCAACAAGGTAAACTATCAAATAAGGCAACTACAAAAAATAGGGCATAATGAGGTATGGAAACAAGAGCGGGTAGTAAAATCTAATGGATTGGTAATGGGACATATCAAAGGTTTAGTACAGGCAAGGCTTGAACAAAAAGAAAAGCCTGTAGCACTCGCAGATGCTATGCTAAGCAAGCATGGGACAATACTTGAAAAATTCAGACAACTCAGGGTGAGGTACCGAAAACTAGAAAGGCGTACCAATCATTTTAGTTATTTGAACTCTCTCGAAGTAAAAAAGGCTCAAGTGCAGATTATCAAAAATAAACAGCTGGTCAAAGAGTTGAAAAACAACATAAAACAACGAGATAATGTGGTAAAAAGATTTCAATATAGCCTTGCCCAAGCCCAACAAAAACTCCCTCATTTAAAAACACTGGAAGCAGCCTCTCAGCACCTACAATAAACCGAAACTGGAGCAAAATTACAGGTGATACATCGAACGCAAAGTTTGCATGATTATTGTAAAAGTACAATAATTCATCACATGACTTATAAAATGTTTTACAATTCAATAAAAATATGAAACCTTATAAAATTCAACACGTTTGGTCAATATAGTCGGGAATAAACAAAAACTTGATTTCTGGCACCCAACACTTATATTTTCTTAACATACCTTATAAATTTCAGGAATTATTATGACTACTTTAACCAACCCAAGCTATATTAAAAACAGTATCATGAAGAATAATAAAGCAAAACTCTCGCGCAGTCATCAAGCTATTATCCTCATGCAGCAAGCCAAGCAGTTATTTGAATCTAATAACTATAATGAAGCCATACAATACTATACAAGAGTCATTGACTTGGGTACTACGCTCAATAACCTGGCTTATACATTGTATATGAGAGGCTGTACTTATGAAGCAGTAGGCAACATAGAAGAAGCATGCATTGACTGGAATGAAGCACAAAAATTAAACATCGTACATTCTTTAGGAGTAGACTTTGTAGAAGAAGCATTGTCTAAATACCAGGTGAACTAAAGACACCTCACCCAACCTTTTATATCCATCAAATAATAACATTGCCTTTTAAATCGGATTAAACAGTAGACTAAATTCCTTCATATTTAATATATGATACAACTAATATTACAACAGGCTATTAGTTGCCTGGTATACAAGTTTATATACAATAGTAATATAAAATAGATACAATTTATATTATTAATACAACAGCAGTCTATCATATCCACTGAATGTCCTACCAACGACTAATATAAAGCTTGTAAACCACTTGCCTTTTACATCGAGCATTGTTACGCTTGAACCCTTCCCTTGCCTACACCCAATAAAACACATAGTTTATTTGCAAGCATTTGATGACACTCTCCATGTTGTAATACTGTCTCATCAACTGTTAAAAGTAGAAAAACCCTTCACTCAATATCAAAAATGTAGATTTTCCCCACTTTTGAGTATAGGTATAATTGCCTAATTATTAGGTACATGTCAATAGTTAATGGGTGGAATATTTTATTACTCCCGTGAATTTTACTACATTTGTGGACTCATCTTTCAAAAATCCCCACATCAACCATTCTCAAACTAAATTTCTGCTAATTTATTCAACCCTATCCTATTCACTTATAACCTTTACCTCTCATACAACCTACTGTTGTATATGGTTGAGTATAGGCTGTAAAATCAATGATACATCATTATTTTACAACCAAGCTATGAGCGCTTTTAATACAATGCTTCAAAATAATCGCTGGCTAAGTTCCAAATACCTGTCAATGCTAAAAGACATGGTTAAATATGACACTATAAAATTTATGTGTGACAATAAGCACGATGGAAAGAAAATGAGTGACTCTCCAGAAAATTTATTTCCAAAAATCTCGCGTAATGACGCCATTGAAATGATCAACCAAGCTGATATAGCTTTTGAAGAAAAAAAATACCGTAAAACAATCAGGTTATTAGGTCAGGCTTTAAATGCTCCCTTATCAGATTTTGATAAAGGATACATTCTATACTTAAAAGGGAAAGCTTATCACGAAATAGGTAATACAGCGCAGGCTTGCCACCAATGGTCGCTGGCAATTGAGCTGGGGTTGGCACACCCTACTGGGGTTGATCTTATAAGCGAAGAGTACCGAAAGCATTGTACGTAACAGAAAATAAGTAATGGTTATAATGCTATTATTTGATGTTTTCCGCAGGTTCAAAGCCTTTGAATTGGTAATAATACTTCTCAAAAAAATAGTAATACTATCACTTTTAATCTAATTACTTAATTTTTTTTGAACAAAAAGCACCTCTTTTGGGTTTTAGGTTCAACAAACTTTGATAGTTTGTACAATTACTTGTAATTTTGTAAAGATTATAATCATTCTAAATAACGAATGCAAAATTGGGTAGCATGAGTAAAGAAACCGACATATTAGAAGAACACATCAATTCTGACTACAAATATGGTTTTGAGACCAAAATAGAGACCGAATCGGCTCCTAAAGGTCTCGATGAAAACACCATACGTTTTATATCAGCCAAAAAAAATGAGCCAGAATGGATGCTTGAGTGGCGCCTGGCTGCGTTTGCTCAATGGAAAACAATGACTGAACCCAATTGGCAAAATGTAGACTTCCCAAAGATTGACTATCAAGATATTATATATTACGCTGCTCCTAAGAAAAAGCCAAAACTAAACAACCTTGATGAGGTTGATCCAGAGTTGCTGAAAACTTTTGAGAAGCTAGGTATTTCTTTAGAAGAGCAAAAACGACTTACTGGAGTTGCGGTAGATGCCGTAGTAGATAGTGTGTCTATTACTACTACTTTTAAAGAAAAATTAGGAGAGTTGGGAATCATATTTTGCTCTATGAGTGATGCTCTTCAGGAACACCCTGAGTTAGTACGTAAGTACTTAGGTAAAGTAGTACCTACCAACGACAATTATTTTGCAGCGTTGAATTCTGCTGTATTTAGTGACGGCTCGTTTTGTTACATACCCAAAGGCGTTCGTTGCCCAATGGAACTTTCTACTTATTTCCGTATCAACACTGCGGGAACCGGGCAGTTTGAACGTACTTTGATTATAGCTGATGAGAGTAGCTATGTAAGTTACCTTGAGGGTTGTACTGCTCCTATGCGTGACGAAAACCAATTGCATGCTGCAGTGGTTGAGTTGATAGCCATGGACAATGCCGAAATAAAGTACTCTACTGTACAAAACTGGTATCCTGGTGATAAAAACGGTAAGGGAGGTATTTATAACTTTGTAACCAAACGTGGAATTTGTGACGGGGTAAATTCAAAAATATCCTGGACACAAGTAGAAACCGGATCAGCGGTTACCTGGAAGTACCCCAGTTGTATACTCAAGGGTGACAACTCTATAGGAGAGTTTTATTCGGTAGCAGTTACTAATAATTACCAACAAGCAGATACTGGAACTAAGATGATTCACATTGGTAAAAATACCAAGAGTCGTATTGTGTCTAAGGGGATCTCTGCAGGGCATAGTCAAAACTCATACCGGGGTCAGGTAAAAGTAATGAAACGTGCACACAATGCCCGTAACTATTCGCAGTGTGACTCGCTGCTCATGGGTGATTTGTGTGGAGCACATACTTTTCCGTATATAGAAGCTGACAACCCTACAGCAGTAATTGAACATGAAGCTACTACTTCTAAAATTGGTGAAGACCAATTGTTTTACTGTACCCAACGAGGTATAGACCCAGAAGCTGCAGTGGCGTTGATTGTCAATGGGTATGCCAAAGAAGTGCTCAAACAACTTCCAATGGAGTTTGCAGTAGAAGCTCAAAAACTATTGGCGATTAGCCTGGAAGGTAGTGTAGGTTAATAGATACTTAGTAATTACATATACAAAACTAATATAGTGAGGATGTCGCAAATTTATGTTGAGGCATCCTCTCAATTTTATCTGTCCGATTACCAATAAAAAATACTGATATTATCCCAATCATTTGGCATCAATCATTAGATTTGAAAATAAACTCCATACGAATATTAGTTTAATAGGATTTGCACATGAAAAATTATGTTTTTCAAAATGATTCTTCACCCGTTTCTTTCAATTATGATTATGCCAATATTATAGACTATCAGTGTCAGATTGAAGCCTCTAAATACTTTGTAGCTGTCAATAGCCTTATTCCCAATGTCATTGCTTTTTATGAGAGTGTAGACATTGAGAAATTTCTCGCCAAAATACAATCAAGCTTTGATATAGACGCAGGCAAAATGTGGAAATATGAAAGCTATTCCCGTAAAAAAGATAAAATAGCCATTTCTAACTTTATCATTCACATTGAGCAAGACCTGTTGGTGTGCTTTGATGAAGATGATAGCTACATCAAAATTCTATACAGCGATAATATCCCCCAACAAACTATTGATACAATTGTCAATCATATCAGAGAAAGCTTTGGCGAAACCAAAGCTGAAGGTAAGATTTTTTTGTTGTATGAGAATAATAATTACTTGTATCTCAAAGATTTTGAAGTAAAGAAAAGTGTGCTGGATATTGGCAGCAATTATAATGACAGCTTTGCCGATATTCATCAGCTTATTGTAGAAAGGCTAAATACTCCTGACGACAAGGGGCTGGTACTGTTGCATGGCATACCGGGTACGGGCAAAACAAGCTATATTCGTTATTTGACTTCTTTGATAGATAAAAAAATGATTTACATTCCGCCGGAGTATGCCCACAAGATTGCTTCGCCGGACTTCTTGACACTGTTGATTGCCAACCCAAATTCTATACTGATCATTGAAGATGCTGAAAACATAGTAGAAGAAAGGGATGGTTATCGAAACGCTTCGGTAGCAAACCTGCTGAATGTAGCAGATGGCTTGCTGTCTGACTGTCTTAATATTCAAATACTGTGTACATTTAATGCGCACATTAGCAAAATAGATAAGGCGTTGCTACGTAAGGGGCGTTTGATTGCCATGTATGAATTTGGAAAATTGGCCAAGAGAAAAGCTCAGCAATTGTCGGACAAACTGGGCTATAAAAATGAAGTAAAAGAAGCCATGACGCTGGCTAACATATATAATCAGGATGAACTTAAGTTTTCTGAGAATAGTATTAAAATTGGGTTTTAATACCCACACAAATTTTTAATGTCGGTTATCAAACAAACATAGGAGTCTTTTGTTGCAAGATTGGTAACAGATTTTAAATGTTGAATTTTTGAATGCTTAAATTGAAACAATCATGTTAAAAATAAATGACCTTCATGCCTCTATTGAGGGTAAGAAAATTCTAAAAGGAATTAATCTGGAAGTTAAAGCGGGAGAAATTCACGCTATTATGGGCCCCAATGGATCGGGTAAAAGTACACTTGCTTCGGTACTTGCTGGACGCGAGGATTATGAAGTAGAACAAGGGAGCATTGAATTTACTGGAAAAGATTTGTTAGAACTAGCGCCGGAAGAAAGAGCGGGAGAAGGTGTTTTTCTTGCGTTTCAATACCCTGTGGAGATTCCTGGTGTAACTACTATTAATTTTTTGAAAACTGCTACCAATGAAATACGCAAATACCGAGGTGAAGAGCCTTTGGATGCGGTACAGTTTCTGAAAAGAATGAAAGAAAAAACCAGCTTGGTAAACATTAGCCAAGACTTATTGAAGCGTTCTTTGAACGAAGGTTTTTCAGGTGGCGAAAAGAAGCGTAACGAAGTATTTCAAATGGCGATGCTTGAGCCCAAACTGGCTATTTTGGACGAAACTGACTCAGGTTTGGACATTGATGCTTTGCGCATTGTGGCCGAAGGAGTAAATCAATTGAAAAGCAGCGAAAACGCCACTATTGTAGTGACTCACTATCAACGATTGCTTGAGTATATTGTTCCTGATTTTGTTCACGTATTGTTTGATGGACGTATTGTAAAATCAGGCACTAAAGATTTGGCACTAGAACTTGAAGCTAAAGGGTACGACTGGATCAAGGAAGAAGTAGCAGCTGCGCAGTAGTACACAAAACTAAAACTTGACTGCTCTGGACAATCTCTAATCTAAAATCGGACTTATGGCAGACAATTTTGATGAAACTCGTGACTCGATGAAAAACTTGGTAAAAGAGGCCAAGCCTGTATTAAACAAAGAGTTTAACGAGCTATTGCTAGACCACGATATGTTTTTGCAAAATGGAGGTGCAGGAGGACACTGGGCTACTTTTTATATCAAAAACCTGATATTTGGAGTATATAAAGGCATTGATACTGATGATATAAAAACAGGTAAACAGGCCAAATTATGCTTCAAAAATTTACAAGAAATAGACTTGAGCCAAATTCGCCTCCCTTATGCTGATTGTGCAGCAGTATATGCCATCAAGAAAGACTGGGGTGGCTCTGACCTTGAAGGGAGTTTGTTTATAGACTCTATTCTCAACGATTGCTGCTTTGATAAGGCTGATCTATACTCTACTGATTTTTCACGCTCACAGATGCGTAATTGTAGTTTTAAAGGAGCAAGCCTAGTGAATACCGATTTTGAAGATTGTGATTTGACTGGAGCTGATTTTAGAGGAGCCAAAATTGATCAATCCACAAGTTTTAAAAATGCCATACTCAAGGATGCCAAAATGGACACACAAGTGTAACTATTCCCTCAGCCAAAGGGGTGGCATTGTCTCTAATTTTGACTTAGAATTTTAACAAACATGAGTACTATAGATAAATTAAATCTAAAATCTACTTTGCTTGAGCAGTTCAAAACTTTTGAGAATACGCTCAACGGCAAAAGCCAAAAACCTATACACAAAATCCGTCAACAGGCAATTCAATCGTTTGATGGGTTGGGTTTTCCTACTACCAAACACGAAGAATGGAAGTATACCAACCTTGGCAAGGTACTCAAAGAAGCGTATGCATTTGGGCAAACATCTCCTTTGCAAAAGGCAGATATTGAGCAATTTTTCTTGCCTAATATGCCCAAAGCCAACAACATCGTTTTTGTAAACGGGGTGTATCAGCCTGCACTTTCTCAGATTGTATCTTCGGAAGATGTGTTGGTAGTAAAAAACCTGGAAGAAGCCTACGATACCCATACAGCACTGGTTGAGCCTCATTTTGCCCAACTTGCCAACAGTGAAGAAGAAGCTTTGATTGCTCTCAATACTGCTTTTGTTCAAGATGGTGTGTTTATTCATGTACCTGCCAATAAGGTAGTAGAAGAGCCTACGGTGTTGTACTTTATCAATGATGCCCGCAACGAAAATGTAGGTGTACAGCCTCGCTCATTGATTGTGATAGAAAAAGGTGCACAAGCCACTTTTGTAGACAAAACTGATACTATAGGCGGCCAGGCAAGCTTTAGTAATGCTGTAATGGAAGTAGTAGTAGAGCCCAACGCTCGAATGACTCATTATAAAGTACAGAACGATCAGCCTAATGCATCGTATGTGGGCACTACTCAGGTAAAGCAAGCATCTGATAGCTACTATGCCAATACTACCATATCGCTCAATGGTGGGGTCATTCGTAACAACTTGAACATAGCCTTGGATGGTTCTAATGTAGAGTCGAACATGTTTGGCTTGTATATGCTTACGGGTAATACACACGTAGACAACCACAGTGTGGCCGATCACCTTAAGCCTCATTCGCTTAGTAATGAGTTGTACAAAGGGGTGCTGGATGGAAAGAGTACGGGGGTATTTAACGGTAAAATTTTTGTGCGACAGGATGCGCAAAAAACCAACGCTTACCAGCAAAACCGTAATATATTGTTGTCTGATAACTCTTCTATCAATACCAAACCTCAGCTTGAGATTTGGGCAGATGATGTGAAGTGTTCGCACGGGGCTACTACCGGAAACCTCGACGAAGAAGCATTGTTTTACTTACGCTCGCGTGGTATTGCAACAAATGAAGCCCGCGCTTTGTTAATTCACGCTTTTGGTAATGAAATAGTAGATAAAATTGAGCTTGAACCTTTACGTATATACCTCGAAAACCTTGTAATGGAGCGTTTAGAAGTACAATTTTAAGCTTTAAATATATAAAATTATATACTACGGCAAGATTTGGAGTAACGCTCTGAATCTTGCCGTTTTTTTGTCCCCTTTAAGTCAAGCCTTGAATATTTACCTGAGGGATTGTGGCAAACGCTTGTCGGATATGCTCTTTTTCCTTTTCAGGGAAATCATTGTTTGCCAGTTTCAATACTTTGAGCTTGTTGAGTTGTGCCAATCCTTCTGGTAACTTTTGCAAACAGTTTTGTTCAAGGGCAAGGTATTCAAGACTCTCTAATTCGCCCATTTCTATCGGTAAATGGGTTAGGCCGTTGTTGTTGAGCGATAACTTTTTGAGGTGTTGTAATTGTGTAATCTCAGTAGGAAGTGCTTTTATATAATTGCCCTGTAGCTCTAATACCTCTAGCTGAGTAAGTTGGCTGATGCCTTCAGGCAGACTATTTACGTGATTATGGGCAAGGTTTAATTGTTTGAGTTGATATAGCTCCAACAGCTCCTCCGGAAAAATATCTAACTGATTGGCAGATAAATCGAGCATGCGCAAGTTGCGTAGTTGGGCTATTTCGGGTGGTACATTTTCCAGGTTAGTTTTAGACAAATATAATTGCTCTAATTTTTGCAATTGAGCAATTTCGGGAGGGAGTACGTTGATCCAGTTTTCACTAAATTTAAGTTTTTTAAGTTGAGCAATTAGGGTAAGTTCTATGGGGAATTGCTCAAACTCGTTCCACCGTAAGTTCAAGTAAGTTAAACAAGGTAATTCGCTGATTTCTTTAGGTAGTTTATCGAGCTTGTTTTCGTTTAAATATAACTGTTCTAACTTTAACAACCCTAATACTTCTAAGGGAAACTCCTCGAACTCGTTCCACCCCAAATGCAACGTTTTTAGCCTGTGTAGATGTACTATGTCAAACGACAGGCTGCTCAGGTAGTTTTCGCTCAAGTTGAGGGTATTTAAGTGTCTTAGTTCAATCAATACTGGCGGAAACTCATCTATTTCGTTAAAGGCCAGGTTGATGCTTGTCAGGTTTTTGAGGCGACTTATTTCGGATGGTAATTCGGTAAGCTCAGTATTGTTTAGGTCTAAATGCTGTAGGCGGGCAAAAGGGGCTATCAAGTGATTGCGTAAGCAATGTAAAATAATGTTGCCTGAGCTATTCAGCAGAATATTTTGAAGCGAAGCTGGAATACCTTGTCCTTTCATTAGCTCGCAGGCTAAGCCAATGTTTATTTCATTGTTGGTATGTAAAAGTTGCTGTATTTTGGCAATATATTCTGCCAGATTCAATGTAGGGGGTAATTTATTAATCATACCCTGGAGATTGTTGAAAATAACATATTTTATAAATTAGTTTAGTTATAGTTTTAACGTACAATTTAACCCTTTTGGTAGAAAAAACCTAACGAGTATCTTTTCCCTTTTTGTTCAAAAAAATTACCTGCTCTCAACAAATGTACATGCAAAGCCCCTCCCTCTCTCCTACCTTTGCACTATGAATCAATTTATATTATCAACACTGGCATTTACTGGTGGGGTTTTTCTTGCCGTTCAAGGCGGACTTAATGCCCAACTAAGCGTATTGCTCAAACATCCTTTGTTGGGAGCATTGGTGGCATTTTTTGGGAGCGCTGTATTTGCCTTGCTATTTGTAACGCTGGGCGTGCGTACTATACCCACCTGGCACCAAATCAGAGAGGTGCCCTATTATTTATGGTTTGCGGGTGGGCTGTTTAGTTTGCTGGGCATTAGCTTATACTACTATACTATTCCACGTTTGGGTGTGTCTACTATGATCTCGCTGGGCTTAAGCGGACAACTGGCATTTGCCGTAATTGCGGGGCATTTTGGCTGGTTTGGCTTGCCCCAAGAACCCATCAACCTACAACGTTTGCTGGGTGTATTGGCAATGGTAACGGGTATTGTATTGATTAACTGGAAATAGTTCTTATAAAATTCACTAAAAAACACAAAAACATGAACACCACAACATTGAATCTTACTAAAGCAAATTTTAACAACTTAACTGCTTATTGGGCAGAAACCAGCAAACTGTATGATATGTATTTTGCGGGAGAGTCTTTTAGCTATTGTGTAAACCCTGACGCCTTGTGGCCTAATCGAGTGTGGATGCACCAACCTTTGAGCCCCAAACTTTTGCAAGAGGTAAAAGAAAAGATACAAGGTTTGCCTCAACCAATGGTAGTGCCGTATGTACACCAACCCAACGACAACGCTGACGAGATTTTTGCGGCTCAAGGGTTTAAGGTAGCTTTTGAGCAAATAGGCATGTCGCTCAAACTGGGCAATACTTACCCACACCAGCAAAATCGTGTAACGCTGAAGAAAGTCCTGCAAGTCAATGAAGCAACTCTTTGGTCTAAGCTGTTTGAACAAGCCTTTGGCTACCATATTTCACCCAAGTTTGTAGTTAATCACCCCAAAGATGCTCAATTCTTTATCGTATATAACCCAATCAACGAACCCGCAGGCACGGCTATGCTTTATCGCACTCAAAACATAGCGGGCATACACATGATAGGCATTACGCCTAATATGCGTCGCCAAGGGTACGCCGAAGCCATTATGCACGAGGTACTGCACCTTGCCACTACCCAACAGCTTGAGTATGCTACCTTGCAAGCCTCGGCAATAGGCAAAGGCCTTTACTTTAAGTTGGGTTTCGAAGAAGACTTTGTGATGAAGAGTTATGTTTTGTAATTGCAGGGGTTTGTTTATCAGGTTAACTTTTAAATGCTGAATTTGTCGGAAATCACTCTATACCCTTGCCAACAGAAAGCAACAAGCTTAAGTCCATTCACCTATAATTTGCCATTTTTGTCGTAACTCCATAGGCATATAGTTTAGGTCTAGCGCACTCGCTTTCTTGTTTGCCAAATCTACTACTTTGAGGGTTTTGCCAAGCACCTGAGGGTCAATATTCAGCCTTTGAACCTGTTGAGTATCTACATACAAATACTCAAACTTATTATCTCCTTTGTTTTCAATGTAGCTGGTCAGTCCTGAGTCAATCGCCTTGAGGGGGTTATGGTAAATACTGACTTCGGTTAAACTGGTAGGGAGTTGCTCAATACATGACAAATAATTATCGCCTACATTGAGCTTTTTGAGGTTTTGAAGGTGGGCAAGCCCTGGCAATGTATGCAATTGGTTAGAAAAGACCTCTAAATGAGTGAGCGCTTGTAAACATTCTAGGGTGTGGGGTAATCGGACAAGGCAGTTGAAACCCAGCTGCAAATAGGTAAGCTGGGTAAGATTGCCTATAGTGTCAGGGAGTTGCTCCAGGCGGTTGTCAAACAAGTTTAAGCTTGTTAAATTTATAAGTTTGCCTATAGTGTCAGGCAAGTCAATTAATTGATTTTTGGCAAGTAATAACTGGTTCAACTGGGTAAGTTCTCCCAATGCTGTGGGCACCTCTACCAGCAGGTTATTATTGATGTACAAGCGTTTCAAGTTGGTTAAACCTCTGATTGACTCAGGAATACGACTAATTTGGTTATTATTCAACTGAAGTACTTCGAGATGAGGCAAAGCGCACAGCTTGTCTATGTTGGTAATTTGATTATTATTGAGATAAAGTACTTGCAAGTTTTTTAATGTCGCAATCCAGGCAGGTATTCGTTCAATCTGGTTATCGCTTAGGTTAAGGTTGGTAATGTTGGGTGTTTGCCGTATTTCTTCAGGAAACTCCCTTAAACCCTGGTGACGGTAGCTCAATAAATTCATGAATACTTTTTTACCCAAAAATCCTGTATATTTATCAACAAAACAAACATTGCCATGCAAGAATTTGACACCATAGAAGAAGCCTTTAGATGGTTTCTTGAAAACGTATTTCCTGAGTTACCTACCACATCTAAAGTAAAACTGCGAGATGTAAAGTTTTCTTATTATAGTGAAGATAGAAAGGTATCAGAGAAAAGAATGAAGCGGGTTTTAAGCGAATATGGCGAGTTTAAAACTGTATACCAATTCACAAAGAAGGAAGAATAAACATTGTCTATTATTTTCATAAACAACATAAACTAACTATATTTACTTTGTATTTCAAGTGAAATATAGCCCAAGAGGTCAAAGATTTGGAGATCTACCTCAAGGGCTTTTTGTAACAAAAAATTATTACAGTATGCAAAGTAATGAAAATTATTTGGCTCAGAAAAACACCGCCCAAGAGAAAGCCCAAACCTATATGCTTGCCGCGGAAATATGGTGTTTACAACAAAACATTCGTGAAACCCTGGAAATGATCAAGTTCGATGCAGACGATTTGCTAGAGATGTATCCTTACCAACTGGGCATTAAGTGTACTATTACGGTAAGTCAATTGTATCCAAGCTTACGTCTATTACGCAACAAAATAGACAATTTGATACCTGATGTACAAGCATGTACATACCTGACTAAAAACGCGGAACAAAATCGAAGCATTGAAGTTGAATAAACAAAGAAAGCCCTTGTACTAATTGTGATAGTACAAGGGCTTTTGCTCAGCACAGAAGTCTACTAAAAAAAGAGCTTCACCCCTACTTTGGCAAAAAATGGGGTGCCTGGGGTAAAATGAATTTCAGATACAGGGTTGGTTTCGTTGCGTAAACGTGACTCTGTATCAAACTGGGCTTCGTTCCAGGCTTGGTCTAACAGGTTTTGCGCCGAAAAACTCACCTCAAACCGTTTGCGGGTATAATTTAGGCTGGCGTCTAATAAGAAAAACCCTTG
The DNA here is from genome assembly GCF_947493425.1 of uncultured Microscilla sp. GTDB lineage: Bacteria > Bacteroidota > Bacteroidia > Cytophagales > Microscillaceae > Microscilla. The sequence goes on from NZ_CANLRP010000048.1 coordinate 22,624, forward strand.
GGCAATCACACTGTTGTCTTCGTTGGCAGTCCGGTCGTCCATCCAACGATAACGCAAACTACCGCTCCAACCCGCTTTGGTTTTAAAAGTCAAACCTCCTATACTGGTAAAAGAAGGCGCGAGCGGAATCAGGTTTTCGCCTTCGGGCGCTTGGGTGCTACGTGCATGCGCCCAGCTTACGTTGGCATCGGCATATAGCCAGGGGGTAATTTGGTAACGTAAAGCAAAGTCTACCCCCAGACGACGTGTTTCGCCGCTGGGCTCTACTATGCCCTCATCACCTACATATACAAACTCTTGCTCAAGGTCGAGCCACCAACCCGCTACCGAAAGGTACATCTGGGCAAAGGGTTTCAGGTTTACCCCAACATCGGCACCCAAGGCTCTGGGCAAGGTCTGAGTAGCCTGTTGTGCCACTACCACCCTCGCATCGTTTGAGTGAAAACCATAACCCGACTTGGCAAACAACTCTACCAATGGGTTCAATGTATAGCTCAAGCTTAGTTTAGGGCTTACAATGGTTTGCGCTTGGTTTTGTCGTTGATAGTTATTGCTGAGCGCGTCTACATACTCAAAGTCAAAGTGGTCTACCCGTACCCCAAGATTTGCCCTAAGGCGGGGAGTCAACTGCAGGGTTTCGTTTACAAACGCAAAAACATTGGTTTCATACACATTGCCCAACGAGATTGGATTAAGGGTCGTACGTCGCCCCAAGGTACGCGAAAGTTCATTATCTAACACATTGTCGCGGCGAATGCCACCCCCCAAGTGGCTAAATAAAGTAGTGCCACCAAAATTACTCTCTAGGTGGTAGTTGGTTTGGTAACCAAAGATGTTACGGTTTTCTTTCTGGCGAATCTGATCGCCATTCACCGGATCGTTCAAAAAGAAGGTAAAGTTAGAATACAGCTCAAAGTTGTAATTGATCAAATATACTTGATTGTCCCAAACAGCCCCATTGTTCATCATTTGCCTAAGCTTTACTGACACTTGGGTACGGCTGGTTTCGCCCCCTTCGGTATCATCTATTGCGCCCCAGCGCGAAATCAACCCTTGATCAATGGCTCGTTGAGGAATTTGTCCGGAGGCATCCCACTGACTACTAAAAGTAGACGCTTGTACAGTCAGTACTTTGTTGTCGCTCAAATAATGGTGATACTTTGCCAGTAAATTCAAACGACCAAAGTTTTGTGGGCTATCAAAATAACCTCTCATACCCATATATTCGGCGGCAAGGTAAGCACTTTGACGGTTTTCTCTTTTCTGTTTTTTACTCAACAAATCAAACATACCTACTACCCTATAAGTATCAAATTGCCCTGCTTCCAGCAAAATGCTGCTCTGCTCTAGCGCGTCTTTGGTCTGAAAAGCCACAAAGCCTGCCGTGGCAAAGTTACCTTTATCGGCGTTGTACATTCCTTTCTGAAAGTCTACCTTTTCTACCGTTTCCGGAATAACAAAGTGCAAGTCTGAGTAACCCTGCCCATGTGCGTGCGACACCATATTTACTGGCAGGCCGTCTACCGACAAGTGAATGTCGGTGCCGTGGTCAATGTCAAAGCCACGCAAAAATATTTGTTCTGCTTTGCCGCCTCCAGCGTGTTGGGCGATAAAAAGCCCAGGCACAATGCGCAATATGTCTTGTGAGGACTGGGTGGGGCGTAACAAAATATCGACATTGCTCAGTGGGTTGAGCGTTTCGCTTCCTATGATCTTTGGAGTCGATACCATTATTTCTGACAACATAAGATTGCTGGAAACCAACAAAGTAGTCAGTTTTACACTTTCATTGTCTCTTATTGTTAAACTTATTTGCTGGGTTTGGTACCCAATATAAGAAAACCTCAATGTGTATTGTCCTGCCTTTAAGTGGTCGAATTGGTATTTGCCAAAAGCATCGGTGGCAACTCCTTGGTTGGTTTCCACTAATAACACACTGGCTCCTGCCAATGGTAAATGATCGTTAACGCTTTGCACCACTCCTTGTATAGAGCCTTGATGAGCTGCAAATGAGCTGCTTATACCTGTTACCAATAATAGTACACAGGTAAAAATATTTTTTAAAAAAGACATAATAATATCTTTACTACAATTTTTAAGTGAAAAAAATTAAGTGGTAAGACTGGTTAAACAACTGATAAACAAAACATTAGACTTGAGGTGGAGGAGAAGCAGGCACAATTGTAACTGAAACATTGCTTGCTTGATAAAAAGACAGAGAAAAGGTGTACAAGGATTGTTTTAAACAAAAAAATAACCCTGGTTTAGTAAAGTATTTGCCTGTAGGCGCAACTACAGATGGTTGATGAGTATGCAAGTGCGTAGGTGGTGCCACCAATACAAACAACTCTTTGATGTGATCGTGCCCATGGTGATCTTCTGTGGTATGAGTGTGGGAATGATGATGCGCACCATGAGAGTGATGTGCATCAAGATGGTGTAACCAATAATGCCCTACTTCTAGCACTACTGCTCCCAGTAACAGAAGTAGATATATATAATAAGGGGCGATATATTTTTTGTAGAATGACACAATCAATGATGCGGCTTCAAATATAGAGGTTATTCAACAGTTTTTACCTGCTGTTTTTTATAAATAAACAGTAGCAAGTAATTAGGTAAAAGCTGCAACAGGCAGTAATTCACTTATTATCAAACAATTACACCTAGTAATGGAGGGTACCTAATTATAATTTAGTGCTTGTATTTTAAATGTATTGCTAAAAAAGTATTAGGTTGAATGTACTTAAATTTAATAGCCAATATTACTTCATTGACTGCTTAGGAATGGTGTAAAAATAAATTTCTATAGTAACGCTAAAATATTTTGTTGCTAGACGCGGTAAAAAATCGGCTAATAGCATCGCTATTCGGCTATTTTTTAACAAAGTATAGCCTCAAAAGATGAGGTTAAGAATGTAAATTTATTTTGGTACCATTCCTTAGGCTTGTTGTGGGCAAGCTGTAGTAGTAAAAGGGGGATGATGTTTTTGCTTGAGTAGCCCCCTACACTTTTATCTAAAAACCTTGTATCTTTATCCGAAAAACAAAGAGTATGTTTAAAAATTAGTTTTCTTGTTTATTGTCAATGGTGAAACAGAGCTCCGAATCAAGTTCGGTTTACAACTCCGAACTTGATTCGGAGAATTTAGAAACTCGCTTACGCTCAGTTATAATCAGGGTTAAAAAAGTGTCCCCGAACTTGTATTCGGGGCTATAGCTATTCTCACGGCTGGCGCACGCGTCCCGCGTGTGTACATCAAGATCAAGTAACTTTAAAAGTGGCTTATTTTAAACTTAATACATTGTTTATCAGCAACTTAACTCTTCAACTAAAAAGTTAAGTAGATGCTAATGCGAACTTGTATTCGGGGCTATGGCTATTAGCTTTGCCGAGCTCGGCACAGCATAGCTACAGCCATCGGTTCCCTTAAAAATACGCCTCGCCAGCACAAAAACCGAAGCCCAAAGGGCGAGTCTCTAAATTCTCCGAATGCAGCCCTTGCCTACATTCATTAAATGTCGGAGTTATAAGCAAAGTAGCTTTGCTGCGCAAGGAAAGCTTGTCCTGTAAGGATCGAGTGACTGAAGCTTTCAAGTCTCTTGCAGAAGACTTAAAAGAGCTTTTGAATAGTGGTGTTTTATCACAGATTGCGTCTCACTACCGTTAAAAATACCCTACTAAAAATAATGGATATGAAACCTTTGAATGAACGTTTTCTAAGCGCTTTTGATAGATTCAAGCTTTTTGCTTGTTTATTGTTTTGTGTAATGGCTCAAATATCGGTTGGGTATGGGCAATATTACAAAAAGTTTGCTTCATTAGAAGATGCCCTCGCTACCCAAACTAAATCTTCTCGTCGTATAAAAGCCATGGTATTATATAGTGATAATGTAATAAATTTGTCTCCACGAATAAGCGAGCTTAAATACTTAAGAGGCCTTATAATAAGGTGTAAAAACCTAAAGACATTACCAAAGAATTTTGGAGAGCTTAACCTGTCTTTTTTGAGGATAGAAGCAGATAGCCTTATTGCTTTGCCTAAAAGCATAAGTAAAATTAAGAATTTATCTTACCTTGTGTTAAATGTAAATAGTTTAACGAGATTACCAAAAGGGATAGGCAAACTTCAAAAGTTGCAAAGGCTAGAAATAAGGTCTAATAACCTTCGTGCCTTGCCTAAAAGTATAGGCAAACTTCAAAAATTAGACACACTGAGGTTACAAGCCCATGGTCTTCGTACTTTGCCCCAAAGCATAGGCAAGCTTCAAAATTTAAAAAAACTCATCTTAAGAGCAGATGCTTTGAAAAAATTACCCCAAAAAAGCATAGGCAAACTCCTAAATTTAGAGCAGCTGGTATTACAGGTAAACAGGTTAACCACTTTACCCAAAAGCCTGAGCCAACTCCCCAAGCTAAAAAAAATGACATTAATAGCACATCACCTGCGTACTTTGCCTAAAAGCATTGGCAACTTTCCTGAGTTGGAAATGTTAGAGTTAGAGGTAAATAATTTGGTAGCATTGACCCCAGGCATAGGGCAGTTTAAACGGCTAAAGTATTTAAAAATTGTCAATGGACAGTTTGCTACCCTTCCCCAAAGCATAGGAGACTTGCCGAACCTCGAAATGTTATTTTTGTTGAATGTGCCACTCACCACCTTGCCCGTGGGCATTGGCAACCTAAAAAAGCTGAGAACACTTCAAGTATTGAAAAGTAAATTAACTACTTTGCCTGAAGCTATTGGCAACTTGAAAAACCTAAGAGAACTGTTGTTTCGGTACAGGTACAACCCAAGTGGCGAGTCGCTGAGGTATCGTTGGGGAGGTAGAAATGGCCAGCTAACCAGGCTTCCTGAGAGCATTGGAAATCTTCAAAATCTTGTTCTCTTGAATTTGTCTCACAATCAATTGACACGGCTTCCTGAAAGCATTGGCAACCTTCAGAATCTCGGTAATTTAAATTTATCGCACAATCGCTTGATACGGTTTCCTGAAAGTTTAAGTAAATTAAGTGGTTTAGGTGCTTTGAACGCAAATCATAACCAACTGACAAGTTTACCAAAATCAATTGGAGCGCTTAAGGGGCTGGTGTATTTACAACTGCGCTACAATCAATTAAAGGCATTGCCCAAAAGTTTTTACAAACTTGATTTGATGAACTTATTCATTGCCCATAATAAGTTTTCGCAGGAGGAACTAAAAGCCATTAAGGAACGGGCTTCTCCTGGGGCAACCGATTTTTAAATGTATCTACACAAAGGGTGCATGCCTCATGTGAAATTTTGTTGTCACGCTTTACTCTTTTTCGAGAGCAGCAACTAAAGTGAAAATATATGGTGAACAATAAGTTTTATAACCAGCAATGGTATTTGCGTCTAGCCAAGGTGCCTGAAGCCTGGCAGCTATTGAATGGGGGTAACAGCATTGATTAAGACTTCAAAGAATTAGGGAAACATTTCTTTACACATTGACTACCCAAAGATTGATAAATTTTAGCCAAAAAATGACCAAATTTACCCTCCCTATGAAAACTTTACCGCCGATCATCAATGGTTCACAAAATAAATGAGTAACTTTTGTAAAATTACATGACTGGTTTCTCACAACACTAATATACCACCAATAAAAGTAAAAGTAGTGGTGTTTTATCACAGATTGCGTCTCACTACTGTTAAAAATACCCTACTAAAAATAATGGATATGAAACCTTTGAATGAACGTTTTCTAAGCGCTTTTGATAGATTCAAGCTTTTTGCTGGAGTGTTGTTGTGTTTTTCGTGGCAAGCCTCCGCAGGGCAGGCCAAGGCCTTTTTTTCCTGGCAAGATGCCCTGGCTCATTCTTCTTCGGGGCTCAAAAGCATGATATTGAGAAACGATTCATTGACTGTTTTATCTTCACGCATTGCAGAGTTTAAAAGCCTAAAACGCCTTACGATTGAGTATAAGCAACTCAAGAAATTACCTGAGGAGATTGGCGAGCTTGAAAATTTAGAGATTTTAACATTATCAGGGAGTAAACTTACCTCTCTTCCCAAGAGCATAGGCAAGCTTAAAAAATTGAAAGATTTGACGATACGCAGAGGTAAACTTACCTCTCTTCCCAAGGAAATAGGTCAGCTTACAAGTTTAATGGAACTGGATTTAGGTATTAATCAACTGATGAAGCTACCCAAGGAGATAGGGAAACTAACAAAGTTAATTTACTTGGAACTGCATGGCAATCGGCTGGTGGAGTTACCCCAAGAGATAGGTGATTTGGAGAAGCTAACATTATTGTATTTAGTGGGTAATAAGCTTGAATGTTTGCCCAAGAGCATAGGAAACCTAAAAAACTTAAGAGTATTGTATTTGGGGTATAACAGCCTAAATAGCTTGCCTAATGAAATTCAACAATTGACTAAACTTAAGGCGGTTGTATTTAGAAAACAACCTGTTAACTGCTTTGCATACTGGTATTGGTAAGTTAAGGAAGTTGGAAAAGTTTGACCTGAAAAATAATCATTTGAAAGAACTGCCTAACGAAATAGGTCAGCTGAGCAATTTGCAGGAGTTTAATCTAAAGAATAATCGTTTGAAAAAGTTGCCTAACAAAATAGGCCAACTGAGCAAGTTACAAAAGTTTAACCTAAAGAATAATCGTTTGAGAAGGCTTCCTGAAGAAATAGGCCAGCTTAGCAGTTTGCGAGAGTTTGACCTGGAGAATAACCGTTTGAGAAACCTCCCCGAAGAAATAGGCCAACTGAGCAACTTACAAAAATTGTATTTAGAGCATAACCACTTTTCCAAAGCCAGGCAGCGAAAGATTAGACGGTGGTTGCCCAAATGTGGGATTTCCTTTTAAGTAGTAGCGATACAAATGATTCAACACATAAACACATCACAATATGCCTTTGAACCGACATTATGCCCAACACTGGCACCTCAAAATTATCCAGGCAGAAGAAGCTTGGACACTTTTGAATGGTGGAAACAATATTGATTTGAACAATGGCAACCCCAACGACATTAGGCACGGCGACCCAAGTATCGTTGTGGGAGTGATTGATTCAGGGGTACAAACCAGAGGGGGAGTGATAGAACACCAAGGGCTCAAAGGCAATGTGTCGGATGGACAGGCAAAAGGGAGGTTATTTGTAGATGATGGAATTATAGCTGCGAATGCTCCAACCAACGTTTTTCCAAGCCTAGCCTGGGTAAATATTGACCAAAAGTGATTGATTTACCCGTATTGGAAACAAAAAGTGAAAAATAAATATTTGTTGTACGCCAGCTTTTGCAAGTAAGTGACCTAGTTTAGTATCAATCAAAAACCAAAAATTGTATGTCGTCTATATATCATTTTGTGGATAAGAACATAAACAATGCTCTAGTTTCTCCTCAAATAGCATCTGATTGCTTTGGACCTTTGTCCTCAGATGCTTTTCGTACTACCTCTTCTTTTCAAATCAATAGTGATGTGCCAGCTTATGCCATGCTTAAAGGGTATGTGTTGGTTCAATCTCAGAATGGGAATGGTACCGGAAACCCTGGTGGTTTGGTGAATATTATACTTAGGCCTTTTCAACAACCACAAGGTTTTTTCCCTATCAAATATATTATTTATCGTGGTCTCAAGCGAGATGATTTTATAGATAGCAATACGGGAAATGTACTAACTACAGGTTCAGAATTTATAAATGCTCTACAAATCATCCAGCAAAAAAGACAGCCTGGGGCTAAGGTGCCTACCAGTGCCCTATTTGGAGAATACCAAATGCCCACTACAGGCATAAAACCCCATCACTATTACTTGGATAATTACTTTTTTATTGCCAACAATACAGGTTCTCAGCTGTTTATGGCTGAATCAGGCATGCATTTAGGAAACTTCAAGGCCAATGAGTTAGCAGGGGTAGATATTGTATTAGAAAACCCAGAGTATTATCCCACCATAGACATGAGTAGGGAGATTTTTTTTGTTTTGCTGGCAAATGCTACCAACAGTTCAGAAAAAGCCTACCAATATGAGCAGTCTAGACATTTTGTAGATGTAGCAGCATTTTACGGTTTATTGGCTGACCAGATTTTTAGAGGGGAAAGCTCAACCAAATTATATTATAGGAACCTAGGAGTAACTCAAGAAGTAAAAACTACAAATGATGTATATAACAATCTATTGGTTCCTTTTTTTAGTAAACACCGGATTTACATAGACATTCGTAATGAAAACGGGAATTCCTACAACTACTATGGCAACTATAAAGGTAATACAGGCAATGCTGCTGAAGACGAAAAAGAGTTGAAAATAGGGGTAAATCCTTTACAGGCTAATCTTAAGGAATACTATACAGAAGGATGGCCTGTGCATATTTTTGAATATCCCACCCCACATACTACCAAAACCAGCAATTCCTTATACATCAGTTTACGGTTAACAAGTGATAATAAAAACCCAATGCTGGTAGGACAGCACCTTAAAATCACTACCTCACCATCTAAAGTTGATAGGCAGACAACGTTTGTCACTGAAAATGATTTGGTAGATGCAAATGACCCCGTTTGGACAAAACCTCTGGGATGCAGGGTACCCAATGCTCCAGGTACCCCCTCTGGAAAGCAATTGACAACTCTCATAAAATTAAACTATGCCAAACAACGGGAGGTAGGAAATACATTGGGTACAACAAAGTTTCCCTATGAGCATTACACTGATTATTTATTTGGGCCAGTCAATACATTTATTCCTTGGAATTCCAGTGATGGAGTGCAGTGGATAAGTTCACACCATCATAAGTATGTGGATGGTTTAAGCATTGGAATTATTGAGAGTGAGGCCGAAGTACAAATTGATGCAACTGTACAGTTTCCTTCTAAACAAACAATTGATTTTGGGCAATTTTTAGTGGGTGATATAGACGAAATCGAAATACTTAGTAGCATAAGACCTGACCTTAGTGGGTTATATAAGGTTAAAAGCATGCACTCTAATGGAATAACAACGATGGTTGTGTTACAAGATGTATTACCAGATATTGAGCTATTGAGGTCTCATTCTACCTTAATATTTAAATTAAAATCTTTGGCAAATGTAGACTACAAAAACAAGAAAATAGTAGCCTTGGGTATTGACCTGTCCAATAATGTGGCATTTAAACCATCACCTGCTTCTACTCCTACCGCTTTGGCCCAGAAAATATGGCTACATAATATCACCAATCAAGGACACAAAGTTCGCTATACACTTGATAGTCGGGTATTTGATGGCAAAAACACTATTTTTACTACTCGAGAGAATATTACACTGTCCAAACGACGCAACATAGGTTTTGGAGGTTGGATGGAGACTGGAATGGTATTGGAAAATGACTTCAACAGCTCTCCGTCTGGAGATATTGATCGAGTTATTTTGTATGCAGCACCTCAAAGTTATTTTTCGAACATCAATGGCAACAAACGAACTTTTTTCAATTACGCAGGTGGAACATTTAACAACAAAAGCTTTTTTCAAACCATTCAGAAAATTAACAAGGACTTTCAGGTTGAAAAATTAAGCATACAAGAGGCTCCTGGTAACTATATCTTTACCTTGGCGTATCGCAAACCTTCTGTTGTAAAAGAGAATATATTTTTGTTGGGACTGGATAGGGATAATTGGCAGAATTTACAAATCTCGGCAAAGAACCTGTTGCATCAATACCACCTTTTCATGTGCCGTCTTATCCCAAGTGGAGGGCTCAAAAAAGATGTTAACAACCAACCTTATTATAAATATGAACTGGTCTTATATGGGTTAGAAAAATCATCAAATACATATACTAATGTTCATCCCAATACTCCAATTGTGGTTTACTCCCGGGATGGACTGATTTTTACTACACCAGAGTTTGCCAACAAAGAAGAACAAGCTCTAGGACAAGCGAAACTAACTTATGAAGAATTGTTTCATTTGACTACAACACCGCCACCAGGAGACTTTGAATACGGGAAACAGCATAATGGAGCAAATTCAACATACAAGTATTTATATACCAATATAGGTGCACCTCTCAAAGTTATTGTTAATGGTTTTAAAACAAAGCTAGATACTTTGACTCCCGTCAACTTTGCGAATAAAATAGAGAAAATAATCAGAGATGAGGCAGCAAAACTACTAAACAAAGCCAGGGAGCAAATTAGGCTTGCAACGAGTGCAATGTACAATAAAGATGGTGCTTTGTACTTGGCTCGTTTGCAAATGCGTAAAACTTTGAAACAACACCCTTTAGTACAGTCATTGATAAACAAGGGTACTTTATCTATTGATGATATGGAAAGGTGCATTGATTTAATAGAAAAAGTGTCGCGAGGACTACATAGAGATACATTGCCAAATTTTACTACTTACCCTAACCATATCCCTATATTGATTACTGGTTATGATCCTTTCAGATCAATTTATCGCTCTTCTTTTCGTCGGGGGTGGGGAAAGTATAACGGGTTAGATGGACAGTATCACTTATCTAATCCATCAGGAAATATAGCACTTGCATTACACAATACAGAATTGGTGAATGGGAGCAAAAAAGCGAAAATCCTTACTAGTATATTTCCAGTACGTTACGATGATTTTAACAACGGGATAGTAGAAAGTTATTTTCAACGCTACATTGATCAAAACCACCTTGAACATAAAAGCTATGTAAACTTTGTAACTCATCCTCTAAAAATTATTGTAACAGTTAGTTATGGTTTTGTTAATGCGCATAAGACTTCATCACGTTTTCATTTAGATAGATTTGCTTCAAGGCATAGAAACCCAACATTGCATGACAATGAGTTTAAGTTAGCTGGAAAGTCTTACTATTTAAGTCAAAAAGATAAAGATGATAAGGAGTTTATCGAAAATAGTTTGGGAGAACTTGCTGTCACAAATGACTTTAAACCTTGGTTGGACTCAACAAAGAAGTTTAAACTTGCCCAAAATTACAAGTTTGCAATTAGAGGAGCCGATAGCTCTGGTAAAATAATAATTGATGACAACAGCGGGAGTAACTATATAGGTTCCAATCTTGTAAATGACGGATCTACTCTGGAAAGCTTTCCTGACATTGTCAATTATCCATCTAACATATATGCCACCTCTATTAATAGCAATAGAGAGCTCCTGTCAAGAAATGGATCAGGAGGAAGTTATTTGTCTAATGAAATACATTATCGGGTAGCTTTTCTAAGGGAAAAGTTCAATAAATCAAACCTCCATCAAGTAAGGACAGGGCATATTCATGTGGGCTTTTTGTATGATAATGTGGATACCGATCGTAAGAAAATGATAGCTGATATTGTAGATACTCTTCAAAATAAAATTTTGCCCTTACTATAATAAAAAATGATACAATTTATAAAATGTTTTTGCTTAGGATGGCTCTTGATATTGGCCACACAAACAACAAAAGCCCAACGTTTTGACTATGCTTCTTTGTCAATAGAAAAAAGCCCTGAATTGGACTCTATAAAAGTATATTGCTTGGGCAAAATTGCTATTGATGCATTGCTGACAGGTGATCATACAGATAGTTTAACTTTGCAAAAGCAGTCTTGGTTGATGTATGAAAAAGATTTTTTAACTATAGGAAAGGATTATCCAAGGCATAACCAAAAAGGCATCACCCACAGAGTTTACCGTTATTTAGGGTATTACGCCACAAACTCTGTACATGGGTTTGCTTTGGAAAAAAGGGGTAAGTGGATGATGATCTATGTATATGTAGATCATAGAATGAAGGATCTTGTGCACCACAAGATCACTCTGAATGACTTTAAGTTTAAAGAAGGGACATATTGCATCAATATTTTTGACAACTCAGCTTCCATTATCGATACGGTCAGAGAGCAAGTTCAAACAACCATTCCAAAACACCTTCTCTTAGATGAGGTATGGACAATTAAAGGAAAGGAATTACTGAAAGCTAAGGTCAGTCCAAAATTTATTGGCCCTGATCAACTCCGGTATTACTTGTTCAAAGATCAAAAGCCACCAACAGTTCAAACAATATTACAGGGTCTCCCCATTAGTACGAAGCCAGAGGTATTAAGAAGTATATATTTATGGTGCAACTGGACTACCAAAAGCACTCAAATAAAGAGATTAGGTGTTTTGAACAAAGATGGTTTGTTTACAAATGGTGAGCTTTATAAGGCTTCTTTGGTTTGGTTGACACAAGATCACCAACATTATAAGAGAATGATTTTTAAGAAACTAGATACCTTTTATAAGTCTTTGATATACTATGCGCTAAAAAAAGGAAATAAGACGATGCATGTATATTTGTATCTGGGCAAAGAAAGTAATAACTATGTTAGCCTAGCCAACTACCTGCGCCATACCCAACCTGGAATAACTATAGAAGCACTGCGCTTCCTCCCTGGTACCTATCTTATTGATTTGTATCACCAAACTGCTATCAACCAAGCAACACTTCAAAAACTAAAACAGAAACAATATGACATAGAAAAAGTGAGCAAGTCTTTTTATAGGACTCATTATTTCAATAAGCGTAAACGAGTAAGTTTTACTATCACTCAAAAAGCTCTGAGAGCCCACAGAATAAGTAATCAACCCATTACTCCTGAAAGCCTGAAGTATTATCATAATAAACCTGAAAAACCAAAGGGAATAGCAAAAATTTTAAATGTTTTTGAGCAGTAGAGTAAACAATACAACCCATGTCCACCCAACCATTTTATCCAAACCTAGGTACTATAGTTACCCTCAACGACTTTCCACCAGAGCTGCAGTTTCTGGAAAATGGGCTGCAACATGCCCTGGACAATATTTATTATAAAAACCTCCAGTTTACCAAAAACGATCAAGGTACGCAAGCTTATTACAACCTGATACTGGTCACTGGCGAAGCCCTCAAACTAGACCTGTTCAATAGTGGGCTTTCGCTGGTTTTGAACCCAGGCAATGCAGACGAAACTCTTATACCCTTGAGGCTCCATTACAACTGGGGAATTCTTTCGTTGGTCAACAATTTCAACCTTCAGGATTTTTCGTACCTGCCAGAAGAAATGCAAAACATTCTGGAGCGAACTCTAAACCTGGATGACAATACATGGATTCAGACTGCTATAGAAGCCTTTGAGACAGACACTACTCTAGAAAGTTATCAGAGGCTTGTAGATAAGCTAAATCAACATTATAATCTTGCTGGAGTTGACCAAATAACTTACCCCACTGAAGACGATCCACTAAATATGGCAGAAGATATTCGCTGGGCTGTGGAAGAGCACCTTCTAATTACAGATAGCATTGCCAATGCGATCAAAGCCATTTACATTGCTTCGTCTGATCCCCATACTTATAATCAAAACCTAGACCTGTTGTCTTACAAGCTTAATAAAGAAAGCCTGCTGGATTATATCAAAAAAATTATCACTCCTAATATTCAGGCAAGTCTTGATTTATCTTTGGGTTTGGCATTCCCCCGAAACATTTTGACCCCATTGGATGCTATCACAGGCAATCCCTTGCCCGAACCTGAACAATCTATCATAGTGTTTGATGTTGGTACGTTCAATTTTAGCACCTATAGAGGGATTGGCTTTGACAAAGACCAAGTAGCAAGCCTCAATTATCCCTCCCAAATTGGTAATACAGGCATTGGCATTGATTTTACCAACCTTAAATTAGACTTAAGCAGAAACAGTAATATAAGTGAGGCAGATTTTGACGGGAGACTGGAAGATTTCATGGGCATTTACGCCGAAACCGCCACCATTACCCTCCCCACCAAATGGTTCAAACAAGTAGACCAATCGCAGGCCAAAATCACGGCACGCCACTTATTGGTGGGTACGGGAGGACTTTCGGGCACCCTTGCGCTGGAGGCCGTAGGGGGTCACAGTGCTACACCTACCCTTACTACCAAAATAGGCGCCGATCAGGGCTTTGAGGTGGGTTTTCAGGCCTTTGGCCTCACCTTTCAACAAAATGTGGTGACGGCCTCCAACATTGCGGGACGGCTCAAAATACCACGCCTGAAAAACAGCCAAGGCCAGGAGGCGGTCATAGACATCAATGGGCACCTAAATGCCGAAGGTGATTTCTTGCTTACTGCTGCCAACCAGGGAGGTTTCGAGGCCTTCAACCTCCCAGGGGTGCTTGCCCTTCATATTACCTCGCTAGAGCTGGGTCGCCAAGACGACCAATTCTTTATTGGCATTGGGTGCAAGTTGCGCTTTACCAACCAAGTGATGGATAAAATGCTCAAGGGGCAATCGATTGAGGTGTCTCGCATGCGCATTTACAGCGATGGCAGCTTCGAGATTGTGGGCGGCACCATTCCCGTACCCGCCAGTTTTAGCCTCCACCTGGGGCCATTAGAAGTGGGCATTTCGGGCATCAACTTTGGCTCTTACCAACGCGAGCATTTGGGCGTCATGCGTAAATATTATGTTTTTGGCTTTGACGGCGCCCTGGGCTTGGGGCCCATTGGAGTAGAGGCACGAGGCAAGGGCATGCAGTACTTTTTTACTATAGACAACGACCCTGCCCAAGGCAAACCCGCCCACGATTATTTCAGCATTCAAACTATAGAGGTAGACATTACCATTCCGGGCAACGCCACCCCCGAAAGTGCCACCGCCATTATTCAAGGCTATTTGTCTATTCCTCAGCCTGGCGAGTCGATTGAGTACGAAGGAGGAGTGTCGGTAAAGCTTCCCAAGGCCCGCATCAGTGGCAACGCCGACATGCGTTTGGCTCCTCAATATCCGGCATTTTTGATCGATGCCCAAATAGGCTTGCCCAAGCCCATTCCATTGGGGGCTACTGGCTTGGGGTTTTATGGCTTTAGGGGTTTGTTGGGCTACCGTTACGTAGCCGAAAAAGAGGCCATTGGTCTAGAGTCGGGCAAAGACTCTTGGTACGACTACATGGCACACCCGCGAAGTGGCATTCATGCCGAAAAGTTGAGCGGTCCCGACAAAACTGCAGACTACGCATTCCCTTTTTCGGTGGGGGCAGGGGCTACTCTAGCCACCATGGACGATGGGTTCTTGCTGTCTACTCGGTTGTTTTTATTATTGTCGTTGCCCAGTGTGTTTATTCTAGAGGGCAAGGCCAATATTTTGAGCCAACGCCTTGACCTGGATGCCAGCAATGAGCCCCCTTTCTTTGCTTTTTTGGCCATAGGCGATCGCTCTATAGAAATGGGCCTTGGAGCCGATTATCAATTGCCCAAAAACAATGGCCACATCATAGATTTGTATGCCGAAGTACAAGCAGGATTTTTCTTCGACCATCCTTCGGCCTGGTACATTCATTTTGGCACCAAAGAAAAACCCATTTCGGCGCGGTTGTTTTCGTTGCTCGACGTAAGGGCTTTTCTGATGCTATCGGCCAAGGGCATAGCAGTAGGTGCCCGTGCCGAATTTAACTTTGACAAACGCTTTGGCCCAGCCCACGTCAAGGCTTGGCTATATGCCGAGGTAGGCGCCAGGCTCAGCTTTGAGCGCTCCCAGTTGGGCGGGCACCTGGCCGTAGGAGGCGGGCTAGAGGTATCTCTTTGGTTTATTAGTTTGGGGCTTTCTTTTGATGCCATATTGGCCGCCGAAGCCGCCAAACCTTTCCTGATTTATGCCCAGTTTCGAGTATGTGGCAAAATCAAAATTGCCTTTATCAAAATCAAGAAATGTGTCAATGTAGAGCTTAAGTGGGAAAAAGACCGACAGGTAGACCGTAGCCCTATAGCCCCCTTGTTGCCCGCCAGGGCTCACGAACTGGTCAAAGGCGTGCACATGCTCACGGGCGAAACCTTTGATCTGCAAAAGTTTGATGGGCTGCCTTTGGCGGCCAACATTACCGAAAGCGTGTTACCTCTGGACACTTACATTGACCTCAAGTTTACCAAGGCAGTATTGCCCAATGCAGTTGCCCACAAAATTGGTGGGGTAAATCACCCGCCAGCGGGCTACACCGACTTGATCCCTCCCGAAAAAACCATCAAGGGAGGCAAAGATGTGCGCCAGGTAAAGCACCGTTACTCTATCGAAAGCATCAACATCAACATCTGGAATGGCCACGCCTGGCAAACCTACCATCCTTACGAGGCAATGACCAATCACGCCAACACCACCGCCGATTTGTCTCAGCTGAAGATAGGCCACTGGCAAAAGTCTGACCAACAATACAACGCCATTCGTTTGTTGGCCAGCGCCCCGTTTAGCTATACCGAACAAGGCGAGCCTGGTTGGTTTGTACCCGAACAGATGGGCATTACAGCGGCAAATATGTTTTGCGAGGGGGTGGCCCGTACACAAGGGGTGATCAACTGGTTAACTGTGTCTTCAAATACCTTGTATACCACCAACCTGCGCGGCTATTATCAGCAGCAGGGCATGTATTACAAGCTCAGCGGCCAGGCATTCAGCGATTTGCAAGGAAAAACCTGGGGAATGCGTGGACGTGTGGCACAAGACGCCAACACGCCTGCTTTTGCCCAATCGCTGCAGTTCGACAATTCCAATGACCTGGAGCTTAAGCTGCCCGAAGCTGCCCAAACCGTTGTATTGAACCTGTCTACCGAGGCGCGCGGAGTCACCATTCAATACTATGGGGCGATACAAGCCGACACAGCGCCAGAGGTACAGTATGGCCTGGTGACGCAAGAATACAAAACCAAGGCTGCATTGGCGAACCCGGTAACCTATAGCCACCCCACTCAAGGGGTTTCCAAAATATTGATTGTTCCTGACAAGATAGACCACGGAGCTGTAATGACCGTGAGGCAAAAATTGGCGGAGCTGTATTTTGACGCCTACGTGGCTTCGCTTAGTACTGGTTTGCCCGAGTTGAACGGCGCCAGCTTTGTGGGTCAGTTCAATTTGCTCATTACCCAACTAGAAACATTGTATGAAGCAGGGGGCACCAAGTTGCCCGATGATACTCCGGCAGAAACGTTGGATTTTTTCTTGAACCAATACGAAAAAGCCCCTCATGCCTATTACCACCAAATAGAAACCCCCGAGGGCGATATTTATGCCGTGGGCGAAGTATTGCATGCCTCGGGCAAGCAGGTAGGGTTGATCACCAAGCTCAATGTGCGAGGCGAGGTACTCTGGGAGAAAAGCTATGTGCCTTCTTCTGGCAACGATTTTAGCTTTCGCCAGGCAGTGTTGTGCGACAATGGCGACCTGATGTTGTTGGTGCACCATGTAGTGCCCCTCCGTCGTTCGGTGTTGTTTACCTTGTTTGGCTTGTTGAGGGTGCAAAGCAACGGTGCCCTCAGAGATGCTCAAGCTACTTTTTATGACTATTTTCCGGACAACGACCACCACTCCTTTTTGGTAAAGATGAACAATGACCAATTCTTTTTGACAGGGGGGCATACTGCTTTCAAAACAGGAGGAACGAATAACGGTGGAGGCAATGGAGGTAGGGGGGGCAGGCGTCCTGTTGGCGACCTCTCAGGGTTTAATAAATTGTTTGTGGGTACTGCACTACAGGGAGCCGCTTTTGATGGTCAACACTTGTTGTTGGTGGGGTATAGTTTCGGCTCTTTTGCGGTCAAGCTGGACGAAAATTTTCAGCTGGTAGAGCAAAAGTTTTGGGGAGGCGTATCAGGCAGTATTGCCTTGCTAAGGCATGTGTGCTATAGTGAAGGACAATTTGTGGTAGTGGGCGACCTGGCTTCAGAGCTAAAGCCAAGGCGTCATGGCGGCGATCCTTTGGTGCCTTTGGGCAATGTAGATCGGTTTGTGGCCAGGTTTGATGCCTCTGCTCCATTGCCTCATGAGCTTGCCGCCAAGGTGTTTAACGAAACAGACCTGGTAAATCCCCTCAGCTACGCCCTTAAGTGTAGCCCACAATTTGTGTTGGTGGGGGTCAACGAGCGTATCTACAAGTTTGATCGTCAGTTAAACCTGGTGGGCAATTATGTTTTTGGTGAGGAAGCCCAAACTGTACACCTAGACTGGGCAACAGCCCAAAGCGTATTGTTGCACAGCGATGCCCAGGACGAAGAGCATTACCTGGCGCGGCTCGACCCTGGGGTGGGCAGTTGCAGGTCAAAAACAGGCCCTGCCCTGAGTCTAATAGATGTCAACATTACAAGCAACTTCCCAGGCAGGTTGTTTGCTGGAGAACAGTGGAGCACAATACACGCCTCAGACCTGGCCGTAGGCGAGGTAGTGTCTACCCCTCAATCTTTGTGCTCGTTTACGGGGCGAAAACCCACCCCCAAGTTTTCGTTTAAATCTTACCTGCATGAAGTCAACTGGCAATCGGTAGAAGACTATGTGCTCAACCAACACATTCCGGGGCAAGCGGCCATTCAGAAAGACTACCAGGCGTCGGTCAATGCCCTCAACAAAACCGTGCGCCCGGTATGGCGCCCCAACTCGACCTATTACGTTCATTTCAAACTAAGAGACAATGTAGACGATGGGCAGCAGCTGGCCGATTTTGAGTATTACTATGGTTTTAAAACGGTTGGTCCGGTAGGGCACTTTCACAATGCAGCGGGGGTGCGCTACGGCGCCAGCCGCAATGCTCAAGGGCAATTGATAAACCCCGAAAAGTATGCCCTCGCAAATATGAGAAAGTACATCGATTATGCACGTTCTTACCCCAACGCTGATGGCAACTTGCTCAGGTCTAAGCCCTTGTTTTACAGCAGCGAAAATGGCCACAATACCATTGCTTTGTTTTTTACCCAGACCTACACTACACACTTGATGAACGAGTGGCCTGCTTATCAGGGCTTGGCTTCGTTGCAGGGGAAGCTACAAATTGTGGTCAAAGACCCTATCGAAGGCTTAAGTGTTGAAAACCCGCCTCCGCCCCACGTTACTACTACCGAAATACCCCAGGCAGTAGTGAGTTGGGAGGTAGATGATGCCCCTCCAATGCCCACTCATTTGCAACAGCTCAACAATTTTGTCCAGGCACAAACCCATCACCCCGACTTGCAATGTTTGCTGGTGGGCGGAGAGCTAATCAAGCCGTTGAGCTATGTCACCAAGGTAACACTTACCCATTTGAAACCTCAAAAAATGTACACCGCCATTGTAAACAATGTGTTTGAAGGGGCTACAGTCGAGGTGCATAATTTTGTGTTTCAAACCTCTCGTTATGCCCACTTTGCCGAGCAAGTCAATAGCTATCGCTTGCAAGACAACCAAGGCAATGCACAAAATGCGGTGTTTACCGTGCCGCTGACCTTAGACACGGCCGCCATCAATACGGCTTACCACATAGTGAACAACGTGTCGGACCCTGCCAGTGAAGCATTGGCTACCCAATGGAACGATTTGTTTGCACGGGCTATAGAGGGGGCATTGGGCATGCCTCCTCTGGCTCCTGCGCTTACTACTGAGTTTCACCCCATCAAAGATACCAATTCGGGGCAGGTGGTGGCCTTGCTCATTCGCAACCCCGAACCGTTGAATGACCCCAAGATGCCTCGGGCAGAAGCCCTCCCTACTATAGCCGTAATGAATGGCGCCAGTGTAGACACTCACTACAAGGTATTGTTGAGTCAAGACTATGCCCAGGCTTTGATTATGCACAGTAGCAAGGCCATCAGCGCCAGTAATCTGGTGGTGCGGTTTCAGTACAAAAAATGGAATGGCAATGATTACGAAGTCGTAGAAACTATTCAAACCAATCAACTCATTATTCAATAAACACCCAAAAGCGATCAATCATGGATTTTATTAAGGAATTTATTTTTGAGAAAAATGGAAATCCTGTAAATAAGATACCTGCATTAGCAGACAATAACCTCATAGACTATGTAGAAGGTCAATTGTTAATTGCAGATAAATTTGCTGGCATAAATGACGGGTTTCTTATATATAATATTGATAATTTAGGTAATATACTATGGGCAAAAAGAATTGATAACCTACATGTGCGAAGGGTAAGGTGTACTAAGGATGGAGGGGCTATCATATTAGGGCAAAAAAATGGTACGCCAGAAGAAGTTATGATCATTAATATTAGTAGAAATGGTATAGTGAAGTGGCATACAGCCATTAAAGAACCATCTATTCCTAGTAAGTTCTCGTTGGTGGTTACAAATGATGGCTCAGTTGTTTCTCTATTGAAATTCGGTAATGCTGTTACTCTAATTTTTAAATTAAGCTCAAAAGGTGATATCAATCAGGTAAATAAATTTAATATTAATGATGGTAAAGGACTTGAAGAAATCTTTTATGATGCGGATAATGATGAGTTTGTGATCTTACATTCCAATGGAAACGGTCATAATTTAGAAGATTTTGGGGTACTTGTTCTAAACAGTGATTTAATCCCAATAAAAAATCGAAAGATAAAATTCCCTGCTGAAATCACTGATGATACAACCCAGTTTCATCGAATATACTTTGCTATTAAACAAGATGGCTATAAACTGATTCTATCTAGATACCCTAAGGACTATTACATTAATATTCCTAAAAGTGTATCATTGGGCGATTTAGCCATCAAATCATTTGCAAATGATTTCGGAGCTACTGGAATTACCGAATATGGTTTTGCAATGAATAAAGTTTTCAGATATATACATGTTGCTCAGAGTAATAGTAATGTAACTGATATTATTGATTTAGGTAGCAATACGGTATTAAAAGGTACTTTTAAGGGCAATCAAAAGGACGGATTTCATTTAAAATTTATTGGAAATCATATAATTGGATTGAGTGACGATAGTAGTGTAGCCATAGCACCACTAATTGCCCCAAATTGCTTAGTACTACAAAATAATGTGCAAGAATCTATTTCTATTGGTGAAACAAATGTTACACTTGAAAACTTTATTGTGTCGTCTAATACTATAGGGCATAGCCCAATATCTATTGCTCTCTATTCTATTACTGATTTTAACTGGACTGATAAGCAATTTTGTTTGCATCGCCCCACTATTAACATTCAATCTCCTCACCTCTACCTCCAAGCGGCAGGCTCTACCGGGGCAGATGGCAGCGCGCGGGGCATTCACTTGCGTTGGATGCTCAAGAAACAACTGACCCATCACTTGCCCAAAGGAAACTTGGCCAACACTGCCCATCATTTGAACAAACCCAACGACTTTGTGAAAATCTATCGGGCGGTTTATACTCCCCAAATTACCTCATTAGATTTGAGCGCTCCGCCCCAAACCGTAGACGACCTCAACCAACAATGGATGTACAGCGTAGATGAACAGTTCATCTCTGTTCACTTCCACCAAGCCGATCGTTACCAAACCATTCGATCCAGCATAAACCCTTTGGTAAACCCTCGCGGTTTTATTCAAAATTATGGGGATGGACTGATAGAAGTGAGCACTGAAAAAAATGTATTCTTTGCGGTAAGGTGGGTTGTAAACCAAGGGCAAGCCGACAGTCAATTGCAAGTAGAATGTTTTGGGGTAGAAGAAAACACCCTGGCTTCGCCTAAAAATATCGTTGCCCGCCAAACTTTTGACCAAACCACGCTCTCGTCGGCTCGGGTAAACCTGGAAAACGGACGCAGCGTGAGGTGGCGCGCCAGGCAATGCGAGGTAACAGCCCTTGAGCTGGAGCTGTATGACGAGCTACTTGAAGACATGAACCAAAATCGTGTTTGGAAGGCGCTGGGGAAGTTTGCCCTGAGCACCGATGACGCCACTGCTTTTCAAGGTTTAGAACCCACCCCAGGGTTGGTGCATGGCCAATGGCCGCGTTACAATGACCAAACGTTTGTGAATACGGCCAGCTACCACGACAAGTGGAGCGGTACGCGTGAGGCACCCGACCGTAACATCAAAGAAGTAGTGCAAAAGTACCTCACCCTGAGCGACCAAGCCAACAACCCGAAAGCCACGGAGATGGTGCAGTTTACCACAGACGAAGGCACCACCGATCAAATGGAAATTTCTAACCTTGATATGTTGCAATTGGCTTCGTTTGACTACCACGTGGCTCGAATGCTGGGTTTGGGCTACCTGGATACCGACCCAGCGGTGATGTCGGGCAAGTTTGTGTACAAGGCCGAATACACTACTACCGCCGATTTGGGAGACGGCGAAGGAGCCAGAACTGTGGCACATACCTACTTATCGTTGCCCACGGCTATAGACGACGAATGCCTGCCTTATGCCGTAGATTTGGAGGCGCCACAAATGGGCATTCAATACAGCGAAAGTGCAGAAAATCAAGTCAGGATTACAGATGAGCAAGGCTATACTCAAGATGGCAAAACACGTTTTATTAGCTTGTTTGCCCAAGCATTGCCCGAATACAATGAGGGAGGCTTTTTTGCTACCCCTGACTCTTTCAATTTTGCCCAGAGTACTTACCCAGTGTATGCAGGCATTGAGTACAAAACGCAAGGGGGCAGTTGGCAACGCCCCGAACTGCTCAATAATACACGCCACCTGGCTGCAGTGCCTACTGGAGTGACGCCTTATGCCGAGTCGGTAGTGTTACACTTGCCAGACCCTGGCGAAGCCTTGTATGTACACCGTGAAAAAAAAGCAGGAACCCATGTATATAGCTCTTATGGAATCAATTGGTTTGGCAGAGCCACCCGTAGTAGCATAACACATTCAGTCACGACCAACTTCCCGCTAAAAAATAATTTATTGCCACCTTCGGGGCTGCAGGCAGTGTTGGTACAGCCCGAAAGTCCCTTGTTGTTTACTTCGCAAAACGACCAACAAAGACTAGAGCAAATCACAAACGCAGATAAAACTTTGGTACGGCTTCATTTTCAATACCATGGGTTTCAGGAGTTGGTGAGGTACAAGATTACCCCCGAAGACATGGGAAGTGCTACCAATGCGCTCCATCCCGACGCCATTTTTCCAGATGCAGAGGAGCTGTTTGCCGATGCGGTAGAAATATTTTTTAGAAGCAGTGCCCCCCAACAATTATTGGGTAAAGCCCAACACATTCAGCCCGACCCTCAAGATGCTTTGGTGGCGGTAGTAAGCACCACCACTTATCGGGTGGTGAGCAATGGTTCGGAGTGGGTGCCTACGGTAGCCGCCAACCAGGCAGGTAACTTTGCCGGGGGGGTGTTGGTGTTAGAAGACAAGCAATACCTTATCAAAGAGGTCGTACCCAACGCCAACGCTGGAAGTGGACCTACCATTAAAATATATAAACAAGAAATGACGGGTGGTATCGACTCAGACTTGCCCTCCAATGCAGGGGTGCCATTGCCCACCCTTAAGGCAGATGGCAAACTCATGGCGGTCGAAAACATGCAAGGCAATCAGGCTTGGGGCAACGCCAATCCATCTGGGTTCAAAGTACAAATTGGGGCACAATGGGCGGTACACCGCGAGGTGATTCAGCAACCAGAAGGCAGTAATGTAAACGCCACATTTGTAGAAAAGAGTCGGGGTATTTGGGGGCAGGCCACGGTAGCCACCACCGGGCAAGTGGGCGTATACAAAATATCGTTTACAGACGGTACACAGCTGGCCAATCATCCTCAGTTTAAGCCTCAGGGCAATTCGGTAAACTGGTACCAAGGCATTGTAAGAGTTCATGAAGCAGCCAACACTTTAGGCAAGCGAAAAAATTTGCAAGTCATGAAAATTGAAGGGATAGGGCAAACTGACTTGGTGCTGTATGTGGTAGACGCCGAACGCCAGCAAAACACCATTACTCAAGATGTTATTCAAACAGGTACCCAGGTTTCAGTCAATTTTTACCCCGGTTATCAAGTACACCTCTACGCCGATAGTGCCTGGGGTTTGACCGAAAGTAATGTGTTGCCCCAAGTAGGCGAAGGGGTGCATTATAGTATTTTTGGGCTAAGAAGCCTGGCTACCCACCAGGCAATGGTTTCTAATATCAGCACGCCTCAACTCATGTTTGCCCAAGAGGTAGTGCCACCCAAAAGACCAGAACTGCCCCAGGGGAGTTTGTATGCTACCCGCCCTGATGTATTTGGCAAAGCTCACTATACCTTGGTTACTCAGTTTGCCCATTCCCCTCATGCCTTGTTGTATTACCGCATGGACGAGCAGGCGTTACTCAATGCGTTGTATCGCCCTGATACAATAAAGACCATCAGAACCGCGCTAGCAGGGTTGCAAGACACGGCTTATGTAACCAATCGTTGGAGAAACGTATTGACTTTTGATTACAATTATCCCACAGACGACCCCGTAAATGAAAATGGTCAGTTTGGGGTATACCCTCCTACAGCCAGTGGGTATCGTTTGCCCAACCCCGATCGCCCTACGTTTTTTAATGGGACTGAGGCGCCCGGACAAGTCAAGGATAAGATTCGTCAAGCCGTGCTCAATGCTTTTGTCCCCTTGACAGAAATCCCTTTGCTGTATCAACACATCAAAGGGGAGAGCTACCAGCCAAGCCCCAAAAAGCAAGTAGTAAGGGGCAAAAATGGGCAGCTACTGTTGCCCGAACATCCCGATTTTGATATAGCGCCTATGGCCAAAAAAACAGGCACTCACCAAGTATTGTTCACTGATTTTGGTTTGGACGGCACCTCCAATAATGTGTATTTTTATGCAGTACGAGAAATGGGTAGTACAATGCAATTGGGAGAGTTTAGCCCAATACTTGGTCCGGTTACTTTGGTCAATACCCAGGCACCAGAGACGCCACAAGTAAAAAGCGTGATGCCAGTATTGGCCAATGAAACTGCCCAGAACGTACCTGGCATGCAGTTTGAAATCAACGCTTATGCTGCGCTGCAAAACATTCAAACAATCAACGTCTTTCGTACTACCAACCCCACAAATAGCTTGTCGGTTCAATCAATGGATTTGGTGAAAACCATAGAGCTAAGCGACCAACAAGCCCAAAAAAGTGTTTGGGTAATCAAAGATGATTTTACTGACATTGATTTTATTCCTTATGGCGAACCAATGTATTACAGGCTTACAGTAGACCGCGCGGTAACTTATGCCGACAAACAAGGAAACATTGTGCAAGGCAAAGTGGCGTCATTACCTTCTAAATTACTCATTAGTAGCATGGTAGATGGTCGCGCTCCCTCCACTCCATCGCTTGCTTTGGAGGCTGCTCCGGTCAATGCCCAGTTTGAGCTGACCAATGTGCGCTTAAGTTGGACTAAAACAACCCACAATGGCAAGTATCATTTGTATAAGATGAACAAACAAGGCGGTTGGGAAAAAGTGTATGAGTTGGTGTCTAACAATGCCTCATTGGTAGTAGGGCTGGTAGACACAGCGCTGCAAAGCAATCGTTTGTTGCTTAAAAACACGGAAGGCGCCAATATATACCATCACTTCAAAGTAGTAGCCGAAAACTCGTCGGGCTTGTGGAGCAATGAAGAAAAAATATTGACGGTTGCTGAGGATTCGTAGCAACAACAGGGTTCTGGCGACTAGTACCTTAAATACTAAATACCTAACCCATTATTTCGGCGATTTTTGCCCACTGACTTTACTTAAAAAAACTTGCGTAGCTAAGGCTATGCGCGATTTTTGAAGTTCGTCAGAAAACAAAACTCATCCCAAATAATAGCGCATTTACTTAATGTTTAAGGTACTAGTGCAAAAGGAACTAAGTTAGTATGATATTAATTTCCTTTTCCTTTGTAAAGCCTTTGAACTTCCACTTCAAAGGCTTTAACCAATGCTGATTATAACAATTGATATACCTTTCTATTGTTTGACAAAGCGTACTTTTAGATGTAAAGCTTGTCCGATTGATGAGTTGCCTTTGAATTTTAGAAAACCAGTTTTCAATAGGGTTTAACCAGGAACAATGCCTTGGTGTAAAAACAAACCTAATCCGATGACTTTTGTCCTCTAAAAATGCTTTCCTACTTACCATAGACTTTAAAATGCCTCTACCTCTTTTTTCGCCCAAATCCCCCTCAAAACCTATTTGTTTTGCTACCCATTTGGTTAGAGAAGCAGACATGTGAGTATTTAAATTGTCGGCAATGATAGTTATCTCATCATTTATAGGGTATTTTTCTATCAATACCTTGATAAAAGACAGGAAATCCTGTTCATTGCGTGTATCATTAAGCTGGTGATGAGAGATTTCTCCATTTGCTACATTCATCCCAGCCATCAGGCAGGTAGTACCATGACGTTTGTACTCATATTCCAAGCGTTGGCTTCCGTTATTTGAAGTAATGATGCGCTCTAAGGCTTGGATTCCGCTCTTTTCATCTACACTTATTAGATGCTTGTTTAAAAGTGGTTGGTGAGGGTGAGTGGCTTCCAGAATCAGGTCGCAAATCTTTTCCACCTG
>NZ_CANLRP010000049.1 GCF_947493425.1 uncultured Microscilla sp.
TCCTCCGAGAACAAGCTCGGAGCTGCGAGCCGAACTTGATTCGGGAACCTAATTAATGATTTTTAAACAAGCTCTTAAGCTTTGTGCATAAAAAAAACAAACGCGTGAGCCATCTACGACAGGCTAAAGGCTTTATTAAGAAAACCGCATTGAACTATCGTATATTGACTATTAAACTATTAAATAAATATGGCATTAACTCCTACCAAACAAATACCCTTGGGCTTTGTTGCGCCCAATTTTACTTTGCCCGATACTGTATCAGGCAAAACAATGAGCCTTGAGCAGCTCAAGGCTGACAAGGCAACTGTAGTGATGTTTATTTGCAACCATTGCCCTTATGTAAAACACGTAAACGAGGCTTTGGTAGCACTGGCAAACGACTATATGCCCAAGGGTGTATCTTTTGTGGCCATTAGCTCAAACGATGCTGAAGCGTACCCAGCCGATGGTCCGGAGCAAATGAAAACAGAAGCCGCTCGTTTAGGTTATCCTTTTCCTTATTTGTATGACGAAACTCAGGAGGTGGCAAAAGCTTATACGGCAGAGTGTACACCTGATTTTAATATTTTTGACGGCAACCTGCGTTGTGTATACCGAGGGCAGTTGGATGGTTCGCGTCCTGGAAGCAATGTACCTGTTACAGGCAAAGACATGCGCCAGGCCTTAGACGCTATTTTGGCGGGCAAACCAGTAAGCACCAGCCAAACCCCTAGTGTAGGCTGTAATATTAAGTGGAAGGGGTAAGCTTAACAAGGAAGTATCATTAGTGATATAAGGCAGGTGTGCCTAAAAAAGGCTATTTTTGGAAACACTTGTTAAACTTGCTTTCAGTATGGAGAAATTTATAAACCCTTTTACCGATTTTGGCTTTAAAAAGCTATTTGGTGAAGAACGCAATAAAGATTTGTTGATTGACTTTATCAATGAGTTGCTGCATGAAAGTATACATGTGCTGACTTATTTGACCAATGAAAGGTTGGCGCAGGACTCGGTAGCTGCTGCAAATACCTTGGTTGTATATTGTGAAAATGAACAAGACGAAAAGTTTATTGTGCAGCTTCAAAAAGTTCAGCAAGGCTCAAGAATAGACCGTAGCATTTATTATACTACTTTTCCTGTTCAAGAGCAGGCAGAACCAGGGAAAAAATGGAACTTTGAATTAAAGGGGGTATATACCATTGCTCTGCTGGGCTTTGTCTTCGCCGAAAATGTCTCTACTTTTCACCACAAGGTGCAATTGGTAGATTTGGAAACCAACGAGGTGTTTAATAATAAGCTACAGCTTACTTACCTCGAAATACCCAAATTTAGTAAACAAGAGCATGAGCTTGAGACGCATTATGATAAATGGATGTATATTTTTCAGAACTTGGGTAAGTTGCAAGAGCGTCCAGCGGCTTTACAAGAGAAAGTTTTTCAAAAACTACTGGATGCTGCCGAGATAGCTCACTTTGATAAGGAACAGCAAATTGCTTATCAGGATAGTTTGAAAAATTACCGTGGTTGGGACAACGTGATTAATACTTCTCTTCAAAAGGGTATAGAACAAGGCAGGAAAGAGGGTATAGAACAGGGTTTGCACCAAACTGCTTTAAGAATGAAAGAAAAAGGTTTTTCGCCACAAGACATAAGCGATGCCACTGGGTTAACTTTAGATCAGATTGAACATATATAAACAAGTTGTATGGAAGTTGAGGAAATAGTCAAAGAAATTACTACCAAACTTGAAGGGGTAAAAGCACCAGATAATTTGCCACCCTTTAACCTGGAAACTCAGGCAAATAGTGTACAGAAAAGTGTGTATTGGGTAGTGCATAACCATTATGACTTGGGACAGCCACTAGAGCCTTTGGTAACTTATGCTGCCAGAGCCAAACAACCGTTAGACAAGTTTTTGGAAGTGTTTCATCCCGATATTTTAGCGGCCTACAAACATGCTCAAACCCACGCTAAGTAGCCATACATAAACGACAAAGAGGCGGAGATATAATGCTAAGGAATGGTGTAAAAATAAAGTTCTATAGTAAGTAGCAGCAAGCAATCAGCTATAAGCTACAAGCAAAGATAACTCTCTCATAATATGACAGTTATACTTGCATATTAGGTATATTTAATTTTGTCTTGGTACATAACGCCAAAATATTTTGTTGGCAGGAGAGGCAAAAAAACGCGGCATAGCAGCGCTACGACAAGTTTTTTTAACGAATTCTGTCAGCGAAAGATGACGTTAAAAATGTAAATTTATTTTGGTACCATTCCTAATATAAACAAAGCCTGAAACTACAATGAATTTCAGGCTTTGTTTTAGGTTTGCTCTACACAAATGTTTACAGTTTTTCATCGTAGCGAAATACACGAACTAACTCTCCTTTTTTGAGCTTGATCATTTTTTTGCTATCAAGTTGCTCTATATCGTACTGGTCTTTGTAGTTTTCGTCTTCAGCCCCATCCATTTTTTTAATACCTTCTATCATCAACACATTGCCTATTACTTTGTAAGTGCCTGTGATGACTGGTACTGGAGTAATTTCTTCAAAGGTGCCATCTTCTTTGAAAGTAAACTGGCTCATGTTGGGCTTGTCGCCCCAAACCCCCACCAGAAGTTTTTCTTTATCTGTATTTCTTGTTTCCGTTTTATTTCCATCGGTGGTATCGTCTGCTGTTTTAGTGCTGTTTTCTCCTGTCTTCTTTTCAGGTGTTTTGTTTTCGGTGTTAGCTGCAGTGTCCTGTGTGGTTTGGGTAGTATCACCTTCGCTGTTGTTGGCCTTGTCGCCCCCTCCACAAGCTTGTATACCAAATGCTATCAAAGCGGCAAATAAAAATTTAGAAAATGTTTTCATGTAGGTGTGTTATTTATAAAAAAATTGGATTTAGATTACTTCTCTCAAAAGTTAGTAAAATCTGTTTTAAACTTGTTATTTTGCCCTTAAATATTCACTTTTATTTCAGTTGACAAAGTCAGGACGAGTATCCTGTAAACTATAGATTTTATGGCGAAAATTGTATACAATGTAACAATACTGATTGAAAATGATGTGCGCGAAGAGTGGCTCAACTGGATGCATGATTACCACGTGCCTGATGTAATGGCTACTGGCTGTTTTACTGAGAGCAAGTTAATGAAGGTATTGGTAGACGATCCTCAGGCTATAGCCACCACGTATGCTTGTCATTATGTGGCAAACAGTATGGAAGACTACCAACGCTATGTAGACAATCACGCCGAAAAATTGCGCAAGGAAGCTGTAGACCGCTATGGCAACAAGATGAATGCTTTCCGTACCTTGTTGGAAGTGGTGGAGTAGGTGTCATTGATTGGTTGAAAGTAGTGGGGGCGCTTTAGTCCATAGTCGATGGTCGATAGTGGCTGACGCACGCATGAAATCTCTACTAAGGAACCGAGCTTCTAAGTCCTTAGATACCGATGCATATCGATGCTTTGTGAAGCTACGCCAGCATTGGACTTTTAACTAATAAATTCATAAGCCACTGAAAGTAAGCATACTATGGATTTGTTAGTTGCTTATGGAACAGGGTGTACCTAGTTCCTTGAACCTTGTCGGCGCTATGGACTGTCGACCAAAAAACTATTGACTAAAAAAAATACACATGAAAAAACTTTTTTTGTTAGACGCTATGGCTATGATCTATCGGGCGCATTTTGCTTTTAGCAAAAACCCCCGGATCAACTCTAAAGGAATGAACACCGGAGCGGTGCTTGGCTTTACTAACTCATTGGTAGAAGTATTACAAAAAGAAAATCCCACCCACATAGGCATTGCATTTGATACTGCTGAGCCCACCTTTAGACACATAGAATACAAAGAATACAAAGCCAACCGCGAAGAGCAACCCGAAGACATTACCAATGCCATACCTTATATATACAAAATGGTAGAGGCGTTTAAGATTCCGGCGCTAGTGTTGCCGGGCTATGAAGCTGACGACATTATAGGCACCATTGCCAAACGTGCTGCCCGCGAAGGTTTCGACGAGGTATACATGATGACCATTGACAAGGATTATGCGCAGTTGGTAGAAGACAAAATATTTTTGTACAAACCCTCATACATGGGCAATGGCATTGATATCTGGGACGTAAACAAGGTGTTAGAAAAGTTTGACATTGAGCGGGTAGATCAGGTGATTGACTTTTTGGGCATGCAGGGCGATGCTGTAGACAATATTCCGGGTATACCGGGCGTGGGTCCCAAAACTGCCGTGAAGTTTTTGAAGTCTTATGGCTCGGTAGAAGGCTTGCTGGAAAATACGGATAAACTGAAAGGTAAACAAAAAGAAAAGGTGGAAGCCAGCCGAGACCAGGCGTTGCTTTCGAAAAAACTTGCCACCATTAACATAGAAGTGCCCATAGACTTTAGCGAAGAAAACCTGAAGTACGAATCGTTTGACAAAGACAAGGTAAAGGCTTTGTTTGAAGAGCTGGAGTTTAGAACGCTTACCAGGCGCTTGTTTAAAGAAGATGCACCTGCTGGTGCCGCCAAGAAAAAGACCAAGCGTAGCCCCAAAGTAGCTGCCAACCAAATGGGTTTGTTTGGCGATGGCACCCCCGCCGATGATAACCAAACCTTAGCCCCAACTACCAACCTGGCAAATATTGGCAACACAGTACACCATTATTATGCTATAGATACCCCTGAAAAACGTGCCGAGCTGATTGCCCACCTGAAGCAACAAGATGAGTTTTGTTTTGATACTGAAACTACGAGTTTGGTAGCTCAAGATGCCGAATTGGTAGGAATCGCCTTTGCTACTTATGCGGGTGAGGCGTACTATGTGCCTACGCCTGCCGACCAAAAAGAAGCCCAGGCAATTGTCGATGAGTTTAAAGAAGTATTTGAGGATGAGCGCATTGGAAAAATTGCCCAAAACCTGAAATACGATTTGGTAGTGCTCAAAAACTATGGGGTAACGCTCAAAGGTAAATTCTTTGATACCATGATTGCCCACTACTTGCTACAGCCCGACATGCGCCACAATATGGATGTACTTGCCAAGAGTTACCTCAACTATGAGCCGGTAGAAATTA
Source organism: uncultured Microscilla sp. (assembly GCF_947493425.1). Taxonomy (GTDB): domain Bacteria; phylum Bacteroidota; class Bacteroidia; order Cytophagales; family Microscillaceae; genus Microscilla. The sequence goes on from NZ_CANLRP010000049.1 coordinate 5,051, forward strand.
CAAGCTTGATTGGCAAGAAAGGGAAGAAGCAAGGCAGCATGCGCGATGTGGCTATAGACAAAATAAAAGAGTATGCGGGCGAAGATGCCGACATTACTTTGCAATTGAAAGAAATTTTTGACGCTCAGATAAAGGCCCAGGATTTACGCCACCCTGTCCCCGAAGATGGTAGCGAGAAGGTAACCCTAGAGAAGCTGCTCAACGAAGTAGAAACCCCTTTGATTGAGGTGCTTGCTACAGTAGAAACCAATGGGGTAAAGTTGGACTCGGAGAGCTTGGCAAAATTGTCGAAAGAGCTTGCTAAAGAAGTGGTGGTACTGGAAGAAAAAATTTATAAAATTGCGGGTGAAGAGTTCAACATTGCCTCGCCTAAGCAATTGGGTGAAATCTTGTTTGGAAAATTACAGCTAGACCCCAAAGCCAAAAAAACCAAGTCGGGGCAGTATGCCACAGGCGAAGAGATTTTGGTAAAGCTTGCCGACAAAAATGAGATTGTACAACACATCTTAGATTTTAGAGGCCTACAAAAGCTTAAGAACACTTATGTAGATGCTTTGCCCGAATTGGTAAACGCCAAAACCGGGTTGATTCACACTTCTTATAATCAAGCCGTAGCCGCCACTGGACGTTTGAGCTCTACCAACCCCAACTTGCAAAACATACCTATTCGTACTGCTCAAGGGCGTGAAGTGCGTCGTGCCTTTATTCCGCGCAGCGATGAATTTGTATTGTTGGCGGCAGATTATTCTCAAATTGAGTTGCGCATTATGGCAGAGTTTAGCCAGGATGCTACAATGATTGCGGCTTTCCAAAACGGTGAAGACATTCACGCTACTACCGCCAGCAAAATATACAAAGTGCCGCTCGACCAAGTAGACAGCGACATGCGACGCAAGGCAAAAACCGCCAACTTTGGGATTATTTATGGTATTTCGGCGCATGGGCTTTCTGAGCGCCTGAATATTCCACGCAAAGAAGCCGGCGAAATCATCAAAGCGTATTTTGAAGAATTCCCTGCGGTAAAGCAATATATGGACGATGTGATCAATAAGGCACGTAAGCAAGAGTATGTAGAAACCATACTAGGGCGCCGTCGTTATTTACGTAACATCAACTCGCGCAATGCAGTAGAGCGAGGCAACGCCGAACGCAACGCCATCAACGCCCCCATTCAGGGAAGCGCCGCCGACATGATCAAAATTGCGATGATTCGTTTGCACGAATTTCTCAAAAAAGAGAATCTCAAAAGCAAGATGATTTTACAAGTACACGATGAATTGGTGTTTGATGCGCATAAAGATGAGTTGGACATTTTGAAACCTGCCATCGAAGACTTGATGAAAAATGCTTTGTCTTCTATTAATCGCACCATGGCGGTGCCTATGGAGGTAGAAATAGGTGAGGGGCAGACTTGGCTGGAGGCGCATTAGATGAGTGTTTTAGTCAATAGTTGGGAGTCCGTAGATTTTAACAATAGTCCATAGTATTTAGTCCATAGCCCATAGCTGATTCGAGTAAATGTTTACCTTATTAAGCCCTGTAAACCGAACTTGTGAGCTCAACGAATTTAATCAGTAGTCAACTTTGGCTAAAATCACTGCGGAGTATTGTTTTAAAGAAACCGCTACTTATAATAATGGGTAGCGGTTTTTTGCTAATTATTAGTGAAAAAGATTAAAAACAAGATTCATAGTCTATAATATTTTGCAAAATGGTTCGAGTAGTTCTTTATAGGGGTAAGACCTTGTACTTGCCTGTGTAATCACAAACTTTCCATTATTTACAGGTACAGTGATCAATAGAAACTAATACTTGTTTCTTAAATTTCTGCTAAACAAACACTAGAGTCAGTATTAATAGCATAAAGATGGGATTTACTACCATCTGAGGAAATTGTAAGGGATTTGAATGCAATGTTTGTGTGGATGCTTTGTATTCCAAGTCCAGGTTGATTAAACTCAAATTCTCCAAGGTTATGCTCTGTGCCAATAACATAAATTTTATTCGGACTTCCTGGGTTGAAAGCAATCCAAGCTACGGCCCAGATTAGCAGCTCTTTTTGATCTTCCCAGGCGTTTCCGTTCCATTTTGCGACAATGTGATTATTAGTCACACACCACATGTTATTATTGTCATCAAAAGCAATCATTTTCAAATTCTTCCCATACTCTGCTGGACTATCCCATCCTGTTCCATTCCACTTTCCAATATTGGACTCTGTACCTACACACCACAGGGTGCCTTTTGTGTCAACTGTGAGCATTTTTAATCTCCAATTACCTTTTAATATTTTATCCCCCCAAGGTTGAAAAGCAAGGTTGTTCATGGTGCTAACAGTATTATCTGCTCCAACTCCATACCACCTGTTTTCAGTTTTATTAAAAACAATTGAGTTTAAAATCCAGTCGCTAATTTTTCCGAAAGTTTGAAAGTTAATCATTATTTAATATGATTTAAATTTTACCTACTCTGTTTAAGGTTTTTCGGCACCCACCTGTTGCATCATCAAACATCTCTAGGATTCTCCATTTCTATTTTCTCAAAAAAGACAACTTCTTTCTGAAACGGGACATACTGCCCTTATCTCCGCAAAAACCCTGATTTTATAAATATCCCCATTTACCCCTATGGTATTAGATAGGTGTATCTAAGAACTTTACTGACAGCGATTATTATATTACAAACTATTTAAACACGAGCAATGACAGCAAATCCGTTTATTCTTATTGTGGGCGAAGCTGTGGCAAGCCCCTGCGAGCTATCAAAATTGAGAATGTGCCAACCCAACCTATTGTACTTTGCCCCTGCCGAAGTGTCACCCGATCAAGAAAAATTTATGAAAGTGGCAATAAAAATGGCGTTTACTCCTGCCGAGTGGCGAGCTTGTCAAGAAGCAAAAAATCAATCCCTTCGCAATCCTCAACTCATGGTAATTGTACAACCTTTAGTGGGTGAGCTCACCAACATCTTGTCGTTTCAGCAAACCAGCTACCACTCCGGAACTCAGAAAAAAAGTTTGTTAGAGAAGTTGAACAACATAGAGCGTACCTTGGGCAATTGCCTTCAGGCAAATCAACAATCCCCTCTCTTGGTGCAGGCAATTGTGGGCAAACAAGTGGGGCAAAAAGACCAATCTTGGGTGCAAAAACTGGAACAAGTAGTAGTAGAACATCTTCTCCAAGCCCCCCTCAAAGTAGAAGAGCTTGCCAATATGGCTTGCCTGAGCAAACGCCAATTCACTCGCCGTATCAAAGAAGCCCTAGGAGTATCGCCTGCCCAGTTTATCCGTGAAATACAGCTACAACTTGCTTGGCAGACGCTTGAAAGTGGGGGTGCCGAGTCAGTCATCCAAGCTGCCTTGGGTACAGGTTTCGAACACGCCAGCACCTTTTCTACCTTGTTCAAGCAACGTTTTGGGTGCTCGCCTCGGCAGTACTTACGTCAGTAAAAACCTTGCTCCTTTAGATAACTTTATTCAAGTTTAACTATTGAAAGTTAGTGTTTTAACGAGTGACCATATTTGCTTTTTGGAGGTTTTTTAGCTTCGTAGAGTTAGGAGGCAAGCCTCCTGTGGTTAAATTTTCGCGTTTAGCGTGATTTTCGATGAATTTTGTTTTCAGATGTGTTAAACCGAGCTTTAGCGAGTTTCTAAATCCTTCTAATCAAGTTCGGTTTACAACTCCGAACTTGTCTTTGGGGTTCAGCCTTTTATTAAATTACCAAGAAAATGGGGCTTGGGTAGACTTGGAGAACTTTTCAAAGACTGACAATTTTGGCTTGGGCTTACAAAATATGATTGACAAAGCTGAGGCTCTCAAGGGGCAAGTTATATTTCTGTCGAGCAAATGTGAAGGTTTTCAAACAACACTAAACATCAATATAAAAGCTCACTTATTATACCGATAAATCGTAATAATTTGTATTTTAAGGCTTGAGTTGAATCAATCCTTAAAAGTACTATCTGAATGAACACTATCAATATAGCTATTGTTGACTATCAGCAGCTCTTTAGAGAAGGGCTTACTTTTATTATTCATCAACATGCCGATTTAAAAATTGCATTAGAGGCTAAACATGGGAAAGACTTGCTCAACCAACTAGAACAAGCCGATAAATTGCCCGAGGTGATACTGATGGACATTAAAATGCCCCAAATGGACGGTATGGAATGCGCCAAAATACTCAAACAACGCTATCCAAAAATCAAAATTATTATCTTAACTGTATATGACCAAGAAGACTGTGTGCTGTATTTGCTCGACTTGGGAATCAATGGCTATTTGCGCAAGCTTACCTCAGGGCAGGACGTGTGCAAGGCTATCCGCACGGTGTACGAAAAGGGTTACTATTTCGATGATTTTGTTACCCAAATTATGTTGAGTGGGCTCAAGCGAAAGCGGCAAATTAGCTCTAAACCTAAGGTAGGGGGTGACGTACACCTAACCCCTCGCGAGCGTGAAGTATTAGCCTTGATTTTGAAAGAATATACTACCCAAGAAATTGCCAGCCAGTTGTTTGTGAGCATTCGCACTGTAGAAACGCATCGAAAAAATTTATTGACTAAGTTTGGGGTAAAAAACGTAGTGGGTTTGGTAGTCAAAGCTTTGCAAATGGGAGAGTTTTCGGTAGCCTCATGAAGATAAGGTAAAGGTAGGGTTGAATTGATGGTTTTTTGTTTGAATGAAACCCACAGTCATACCCCTTACGTAAACAAAAACATTGATCAAACTTTTAGAAATTATGAAACATACCATTCAGCGTTTTGTCTTGTTGTTATCAACAAGCTTGTTTTTTGCCCAGTGTAACCACCAACAGGCGCATACTACTACTTCTTCTAAAAACACGGTTTTTATTTGGGATTTTAGCAAGCCTAAAAAATACATTTACCGCTACACCACCACTCAAAAACACTCCTCTTTTCTGTCGGACGATAATGCAGACAAAGCAGCAGCTCAAACTATGGAGGCCACCTTGGTGGTAAAAGTAAAAAGCAATCAGATGGCAGATTTGATAGTGGCCAATATTCGGGAAAAAAAATCTATTTTGAATCAGAAAGCCTTTGGTAAAGGTTTCTCTGGGGCTGAGGCACAGGTCATTTATCAAGATTACCCAGCAGATGGGCAAATTCAAACACTGAAAGGAAACCTCTCCTTAGGTACCCTGTTTCCTTTGCCTCCTTATGACTTTGCCAAAGGTGGAAGCGCCAAAAGTGTAGTAAAACTGCCTTTTCATCTATATGGTTCTACTTTGTTTGCCAATGGTTATCATAAGTTGTATTATAAAGAAAGAACCAAAAAAAAGCAGCGAAACTGCGCTGTCTTAACTGGCGAGTGGAATGTGTCAGATTTGAAAGTACCAGAAGAGTTGAAGGCAGACGCAAAACTTGAGTATAAGGGCAAGGGCACTTATTTTTTCGACTATGAAAACCACTGTTTTGTATATTCTGAGGTAAATTTGCGCACAGAAATGTCAGCAGAGATGAAAGGCGGTGGTATCGGCAGCCTCGATAATGTAGCCCTGGACTCCCAGGTAAAAATAGTGTTGGAACTTATAAAAGTAGAAGAATACTAACCGTGGTAGTAGAGTTTTGATAAGAGGCAAGTCCTTAGATGACAATGCCTGTTGGTGTGAAAAGCCGCAACTAGAAAACCTGCCTAATAAATTGCATTTCAGCTTTGGCAAGCCTTAATTTGACCATGCAAAACCTGGAACTTTCGGAAGTGGCACAACTAGCCGTACATTATGTAAATGCAACTCATCGGCACATATTTTTGACCGGCAAAGCAGGGTCGGGTAAAACTACCTTGCTCAAGTACATTATTCAAAACACTTACAAAACCACCGCAGTAGCAGCACCTACTGGCATTGCAGCCATCAACGCCGGAGGCGTAAGCTTGCACTCTCTTTTGCAATTGCCCATTGGTAGTTTTGTGCCTGAAGATAACCCCCAGATGCCCACTCACACCAGTAGCAATCGCCGCTTTTATACACCCAAGATTGTATTGGCAGAGCAACGAATTGGCAAAGAAAAACGCAAACTGCTCCGAAAGTTAGAGCTACTCATTATTGATGAGGTGAGTATGTTAAGAGCCGATTTGCTTGATTGTGCCGACCTTATTTTGCGCAAGGTTCGCCGGGACTCAAGCCCTTTTGGAGGCCTGCAAGTATTGTTTATTGGCGACCTGAACCAACTGCCCCCCATTGTGCGCCCCGACGAATGGCAGGTGCTTAGAAATTACTACTCCAGTATCTTTTTTTTTGGTGCCAGAGCATTGGTGCACCACCCACCCGTGTATATCGAGTTAGACAAAATCTACCGTCAGTCTGACCAACGTTTTATCCAATTACTCAACCGTTTAAGAGACAATCAATTATACCCCGAAGATATACAGTTGCTCAACCAATACCACGACCCCGATCTGACAACAGACACTAAAGAAGGTTACATCAATATTACTACCCACAACCACCAGGCAGATACGATTAATCAACAGGAATTGAGTAAAATTTTATCTGAAGTGTACAAGTATCCGGCAGAGGTAGAGGGCGATTTTCCTGAACGTATGTACCCTTGTGCCGAAAAACTGGAACTTAAGAAGGGCACACAGGTCATGTTTATCAAAAATGATTCGGGCGAAAGCCCCCGCTACTATAATGGTAAGATTGGCAAAGTGGTAGTATTGGAAGAGGATGCCATTGGTATAAGGGTAGACGACGAAACGGAAGGCAAGCAATCTAAGGTGATTTATGTGGCACCTTTTGCGTGGGAAAACAAACGTTACATAGTAGATAAAGAAACTGGTGAAACCGAAGAAGAAATTATCGGAACCTTTACTCAATATCCGCTCAAACTTGCCTGGGCTATTACTGTACACAAAAGCCAGGGATTAACCTTCGAAAAAGCCATCTTAGACCTTTCCAAAACTTTTGCTCCCGGGCAAATGTATGTGGCACTTTCCCGCCTTACAGGTTTGCAGGGAATGGTATTGGCTGCCCCGATTCCGTCACGGCGAATTGCCCAAGACCCCAACCTGATAAGTTTTAACCAGCAAAAAGCTTCAGCGACTGTGCTCAGCGAAAATCTGGAAAAAGAAAGGCAAAGTTTTGTGATGAGGTTTGCTTACAAGGCCTTTGACTTGAATGGGTGGGAAAGCCTGCTCAAAGAACACTTACAGTCTTTTGACAAAGATGCGAAACTGTCGACAAAACAAGCTTTTAAAGGTTGGACAGAAGGTATATTAGCCGAGTTTGTACCCCTGCGAGAGGTAGCCGATAAGTTTGTCAACCAAATTGCCCGGATGCTTTCCTTTGCTCCATCTCGTCAAACCATTGAATATTTACAAGAACGGGTGGGCAAGGCTACGGCTTATTTTTTGCCCCAACTATTGGCTTTATTCGATAAGTTTGACGCCCACAAAAAAGAAGTAGGACAAAAGAAAAAAGTGAAAAAATACCGCAAAGAATTGACAGAACTCCAGCAAGGTCTGATAGACCTCAACAAACAAATAGTGAAAGCCGAGCTATTGGTAAATAGTGTAGCCAATGACGAAATATTGAGCAAAGAAAGCCTGGAAAATTCATCGAGCTACCAAGCCCAAAAACAGCATTTTTCGGTAGCCCAAAAAACACCTCAAACTTCTACTCACGACCTTACTTTTGAGCTATACCAGGCGGGCAAAAGCCCTGAAGAAATAGCCATAGAAAGGGGGCTAACTCCTGCCACTATCGAGGGACATTTGTCGCGTTTTGTAGAAAAGGGCGAGCTTTCGGTGACTGATTTTTTACCCCAGCCAGACCTGGACATTATTTTGGCAAAGTCGAAGCTTTTGCAAACTACCAGCCTCCAAACCCTCAAAGAAGCCCTACAGCATGTATATGACTACCCTCAGTTAAAAATGGCGCTGGCACATCAACGGTTTTTGGAGGGCAAACAAAGTAAAACTTAGATTTATGTGTGATTTTTCCGAAAAATCACTAAAAAAGGAGCACCTGTCAATGTGCTCCTTTGGTGAATGATTAATCTACTTTTAAAACCCTTTTTAAATCTGAACTATAGCTTATTTCTTTAGCAATGTCCTGTTCTGCACTTGCATAAATATCTCTACTAATTTCTTTGAGTAATGTGCCTTCATCCTGGTTCAGGTTGAATGTTTGTCCGTGTTCAATACTAGCAATAAGCCATTTAACAAAAGCAATCTTACGGTCGTGTTTGCGGGTGTTGAGTGGGCCTCGTTTGGTGCTGAGCCCTGTTTTGTTTTGGTGGTTTGTAATGGCTTTTTGCTTGTTTGCCTTCAAAGTCCGTAACACTGGCTTTAGCCTTTTAACGGCTTTTTTGGGATCATCGCTGAAGTCTGAAGTTTTTCCTTCGTCAAAATCCCGGATAAAGCGGTATAAGCCGTGTCCACCTTGGTCTTTCTTGCTTACCATGCTTTGTAGGTGTAGCTGTAGCTCGCCTATATGCCCCGTAGTCAACCTCACGTTTATTTTCATATCTTGGTAGCCCGTCGCGGTAGGGTGCCCAATAGAGTTTTTGGTACCATATATTGTAAAACAATCGTAAATGTAATTTCGTCCCTGCACCAGGTCGGTTACAGAATTAAATATCAAGGTACCCCTTACCAAGTCTTTGATCAAGGTAGCATCGTGGTATTTATTTTGTTGTTTGTCATAGGCTCTGTCCCAACCCTTGATGTCAGACTTATGTGCCGTTACCTGCCTTTTACCCTTGTCCAACATGCCCTGAACCTTGGCTAACTGTGCGTCAAACTCTTTTTGAGATAAATTTGCTTGAATAAGCAGTTCTAGCAGTGCTGCTTCACTATCTACAGGGTTTTGCAAATCGATCCCTTGGTGGAGCCTGCCTTTATCGTCTTTTTGGGGGGTGATGCCTCCACTATTCATTCGGTCTATATACTGTGCTTTTTCTTGGGGTTTTGGGTGCAGTTTATCTACCTTATCTGCGTACATTTGTTGTTCTAAGCGGTCGTTCATAGTACCCGCAGTCATTTTTCTACTTCTGGGGTCTTTTACAAAACTAGGCGCCATATATTTATGCATTGCCATTGCTAACCCTGGTTCATCTAGCTTATTAGGGTCAATATTTTCCCTATTTACTAAGTACTTAATGATTTGAGCGTGCAGCTCATGTTTACCCATCTCTAAACCCTTAAACTCTTGCTTGAGCAAATCTAGGGTGTGGGTTACTTTAGCGTCTATATGTTTACTCTCCATCGAAAATTTGATGCTGCTCTGACTCCCAGAGTCATTGAGTGAGCGAAACGAGGTATGTGGCGCATGTTTAGAGCTATGTGGCGTGTGTTTAGACTTATGTGGCTTGTGTTTAGCGCTATGTGTTGCCTGTTTAGAGTTATGGAGTGGCTGGCTTGATTGATCCCCCGATTTTGGGGTGCTTTTCTTTTTCTTTTTTTTCGATCGGCTTTGCTGATTGTTACTCTGATTATTCTGAGCATTTTGACTATCCTTATCCTTTTTACTTTTACTTTTACTTGGTCCAAATAATGGCATAATTCCTTCCTTTAATATTTTTATTTATAACTTACAACAGGAAAGAGAAGGCATGAGGTGTTTTGTAATATAATTAATAGAGATATTTTTATGATTATAAATAGCTTTTGTAAAAAAAAACAATAAAAAACCCCTGCATTACTTGTAATACAGGGGTTTTTTACAGATTATTTTGCTTATAGTTTTATTGCACTATAAAAGATTTTTCTTCCGAAAACTTAGAGCTTTTAAAAGCTCCGTTAATCGTTTGTACACTCCAATAATATTTGCCTGGAGGCAAATTCTTAATCACCCAATGATCATGGTGTTGGGCATTGCCACTGTTGGCCACCAACCTAAAACCACTCTGGGCATTTGCCATAGGCGATAGTCGGTCATTTTTGCCTGGAGCAGTACCAATTCTTATATTATAAGTAAGCCCTTTAGTACCCTGCACCTTTTTCCATTTTAATTTTACAGCCTTGTGATTTACTTCAGCATCTAGGTCTGAGGGAGGTACAATGGCGATATTTTTCCCCTTGTCCAAGGTATTTTGGTATATTTTGGTGTGTTGGTTAAAATGTTGATCTTCACCTGTCATCAAAATATCCAGGTCACCATCATTGTCATAATCGCCCCAAGCCACCGAGCCTGCCGACAAGCCCATCAGTTGAGCGTTGGCATCTTGAAAGTTACCCCCATTGTTTTGATAAACCTTAGACAACCTTTTGCCCTGATTGTCCATACCATTAATCAAAATATCGAGGTCACCATCGTTGTCATAATCACCCCAGGCAAGCGAACTACGCGACACCTGTATCAGTGGAGTTTGGGTTACAACAAACTTGCCTTGGTGGTTTGTATACAGTAGTGTGGTTCGCTTACGGTTGCTGGCAAGCCCACTCATCAACAGATCTAAATCCCCGTCATTGTCATAGTCGCCCCACACTGCTGTGCCACGCGACAAACCCATTAGGTTTGCCTGAATATCAGTAAATTGACCATTGTCGTTACGGTAAATTACGCACTTTGCCAGCTTTTTGGTAGGGTGGTACCTGCCCGATACCAAAATGTCCAAGTCACCATCGTTGTCATAGTCACCCCAGGCAGCCGTTCCGCGCGATACCCCCAACAAGTTAGCCTTGATATTTACCAGCTTGCCATTGTCATTCCTGAATATTTGGGTTTTTCTGCCCCCACTTTTGGTATTGCCTGCCATCAACAAATCCAGGTCGCCGTCGTTGTCATAATCGCCCCAAACTACGGTACTGGCGTATACTCCCCCCAGTTTTTGAGGCATTTCTTTAAAGTAATTGCTACCTTCATTGCTAAATACCTTGGCAATTCGGTTAAACCCATCTTGCCCGGTAAGCATCAAATCCAAGTCATTGTCGTTGTCCAGGTCAGTCCAGGCAAGGTTGTTCGACGCTACACTGTTTACCCCTGGCAAACTCGCCTCAATGTCTTCAAACTGCCCTTGGTTATTATTATAAATGCGGGTAACCCGTTTTTTACCGTCCCACCCCATTACAAATATATCCAGGTCACCGTCATTGTCCTGATCTCCCCAGGCAACCGAACTATACTTAAGGTTGACAATGTTGGTTTTAATTTCTTTAAATTGAGCCTGGGCTTGTTGTATACCCACCAGTAGCCCAAAGGTGCAAGCAAAATATTTTAGATATTTCATTAAGTTTCGTCTTTGTAAGTGATTGACCAAAAGCATTGTAGAATATTTTTGATCAATCACTGGTGTATTGATATGATTTTTAAAATTACTTACTGTCCGATTGATCCGGAAATCTCATCTTAAATGCTACCCTGCGGTTTTTCTTACGGTTTGGCTCGTTTACGTTGGGCACCAGCGGACGATTGTCGGCATATCCGGCAGTTTTAATTCGCTTGGGGTCAATCCCATCGTATTCCATCAAATATTTACGCACTGCCTCGGCACGTTTTTTAGACAACCTCAGGTTACCCGCTTTGGTACCAATGTTACAAGTGTGTCCCGATACCTCAATCTCTGCCTCTGGAAACTCCATCATTTTTTGGGCTACACTATCAAGCAAAGCCTTCGACTTTTCGTCCAGCTCGTCGCTGCCCAGCTTAAAGCGAAAAGCACCATCTTCAAGCCCTGGCTTGGTTTTCGGTTTTTCTTTGGGTGGGGGAGGGGTAGGCACCATGGCCATAGGAATAGCCCCTGGAGGTTCAGGGTTAAACTTCATACCAGAGTCGGGGTCGATGGGGGGGATTTCGTAGTGAGGTTTTTTAAGAGGCTTGCGCTTAAACTTAAACCCTACGGTGATTTCAAACACGCTGTGTCCTTGCCAGATGGTAGACGATTGAGCGGTTGGCCAATCAAAGTTAAAGGCCACAAAATAAGAAGGTTTGTGAAACTCCAGCGATGCTATAATCGCCTTGTTGAGGTTGTACCAGGCACCCACGCCCACTTTGGCATCTTTGAAATAAGGGGCGATTTGACCCAGGATAAAAGGGCTGGCAAAAACCCAGGCACCCGCGTTGATCTGGTTGTTTCCCGTCCGGTTGATCCATCTGAAGTTAGGAAACACCGAAAAGTTGCGGTTTTCCCATACCCTCATTCCCCCCGTCATGGTAAACTTTCGTCGGATGACATCTTTTACCTCGTTGAAAAACGACTGGTTAGGTTCGTTGATGTTGTACAACGACATGCCCAAAAAAGCTTTGGTGTTGCCCAAGGTATCTTCGGCTTGCCACATCATACCTGCACTGGCCGAAAAATAGCTTTGTGAGGTGTTGGCGGCACTTTCACCCAGTCCGGCGTTGGGGTTTACGGTTCCCCCCTGAAACTGCGCATCGGTGGTGAGGTTGTCAAAGCGAATAGAGCGCTGAAAATAACCCCCTTGTGCCCCAAAACTAATGTGATGCTTGCCCCAGTTTTTGGTATAATATTGATCAGTTTTTTTGCCCAAAAAGTGTGAACCAATCTCGTGGTTATAGGCAAAAGCCCCGGTAAATCCATTGGTGTGAAGGAAAGTACCGTTTTGGTCATTGACAAAGCCCAAGGCTACCCCTCCCCACCTTTTTTGGGTGTTTTTGTTGATGAGAGGATATACCCCGGTAGCCATAAAAAACCGGTAGTTTTCATCGGCCACATTGGGCTGATTTCGGTAGTTCAAAAAAATCTGACGATCGTTGCTTGCCGCAGCCCTTGCCGGGTTGGTAAGCAAAGGTGTATAATGGTATTGGGTCATGTTAAAATCTTGCGCCTGCCCCAGGGTATGCAACCCCAGCAACAAACCACAGATTACCCAAAAATTTTGTGTAAAATTTTTCATCTGTATTACTTCATTCAAGTTGTGAGCTATAGGCCTCAAGCCACAAGCAAGTACAAACTGTTTTACTTATGCAATTAATATTTAGTAAGGGCAACAAGCTTGATAGCATGTCGCCCTGTTTGAAATAGATTTATCTAAGTAGATTAATTTTTCCGGCTTTGGCGCCCTTGAAGCTTATTTCCCGTCCATCTACAAATGCTCCAGTGATGCTCCAGGTATACATACCTATAGGTTGATTTACCCCATCTTTGGTACCGTCCCAGCCTGTGGTGGTTGCTTCATCTACCGAATTGGTTTCATAAATCAAGTGTCCTGAACGGTCAAATACCCTGAAAGTAATCCTTTGAATGCCTGTACCCCTTACAATAAAGCGATCGTTTTGACCATCTCCATTGGGTGAAAACAGCGAAGGAATAAATATATCGGTCTTAGGGTTCACTATCACCTTTAGGCTGGAAGGTGCCGCGCCCTGACATCCGGCAGCACTCGTCGCAGTTACCACATAAGTAGTAGTAGTGGTAGGTGCCAACACTACCTGAGCACCATTGGCTGACTGAGAGCTAATGCCCGTAACTGGAGTCCAGATGTAAGTAGCTGCTCCGGTGAGGTCAATAGCAATACTTTCACCTTCGGTAATCGTTACTTCATTATTGCCAATAGTGGTACTATTAGTCGCAAAAGTGATAGTGGGCAGTGCATTAATGGTGACCAATACTTCATTGGAATTTACTGTTTGGGGACAGCTTATATTGGCTTGCATTACTACAGTAATGGCGTCGTTATGACTGAGCGCATTGGAGGTAAAAGAACTTTGGGTAGCACCTACTACATTGTTGCCATTGATGCGCCATTGGTAGGTAGGATTGGTGCCTCCGTTTACCGGGGTGGCAGCAAAGGCAATGCTTTGTCCGGCACACACCGCATTATTGTCTGCGTTAGAAGCAATCGTTACCGATGAGTTTATTTGATTGAAGGTAACTATGCTTGCTTCTGAAGTTTTTGTACAACTACCACCTGTAGACACTGTTACTGTATAGCTGCCTGCTTCGGTTACCGTGAGCTGGTGGCTATTGGTGCCAATGTTGGCTCCCTCTTTTTTCCATTGATAAGTAGCCCCGGTTAGAGCAGTAGCAGTAAGTACCCCACTAGCGCCACAAAAAGAGACTTTGGCTCCATTGATAATATTAATTGTAGGACCATTTAGTGAAACAGTAAAGGCAGGAGATGTATTAGTACAACCTTCTTTTTCAATAGTAAGCGTATAGTCTGCTCCGGCATTGGCAGCTTGTATATTGTTGATGGTCAGGGTTTGTGATTGACTTACTTCCACTCCTCCTTTTTTCCAACTATACGAGGTGGCGACAGTTTCGTCAGCAACAAGGGTAAGTGTACCACCTATACACACGTTGGTGGTTCCGGTAAAGCTTACGTGAGGGAATATACTTACCTGAAATGTTTTACTACTTGTACAACCGTTTTTGACTACGGTAAGGGTGTAGGTTCCTTCATTGGCAACAGCCATACTGGCAATTGAAAAAGTTTGCGTATTGGCTACTTCCACTCCCTCTTTTTTCCAGCTATAAGAGGTCGCTCCTGTTTCTTCTGCTGTAAGGTTTAAGGCACTGCCTACACAAGCACTGGTAGATCCGGCAAAGTTAGACGAAGGACCAGCCGTTACGATAAAAGAAGTACTGCTGCTGCTGTTGCCATCGCTTACAAATACCGTAATAGTAGAGGAGCCACTTTGCCCACTGGCAGGGGTAACAGTAATGGTACGGTTAGCGCCTGCTCCACCCAATACAATGTTTGCTACAGGCACAATGGCAAGGTTGCTTGATGAAGCACTTACCGTAAGCGAACCAGCCGCAGTTTCGGCATCGCCTACCGTAAAGTTAATGATTGAGGTCGCATTGTCAGTACAAACCACCTGATTGCCAATGTTAGAAATATTGGGTGCGGTGTTAATGGCAATATGGATGTTGGCTGGTTGGGTAGCAAAATCACTCCCGTTGCTTCCGTTCCAGGCAATCGACACATTTCCTGTAAAATTATTCACTGGAGTAAAAGTAATATTGCCTAAATCGGCAGCATTAATTTCTTGATTGAGGGTAATGGCTATCCCGTTTAACTTAAGCACGCCCTCAGTACCAGAAGGTAAAGACAATATCTTGATCTTGTTTAAGACTACATTGCCAGGGTCAGAGTATTTGTTGGTAAAATCAGTGTTTGCAAAGGTGATGTCGGCATTTTTTACCCCTGATTTTTGAATATCACTCACTACCGGCAAAGATCCGTTATTACATTGCGATGTACTGGTCACAATGGTAAAGTCAAATCCGGCAAGCCCCAGGTCAATGGCATTGAACCAGGAGTTCATCGTATTTTTATTTCCATTGTTATTTTCGCTGTTATTGCTGCTATAAGTCCAAACCCTTGGCGTGTTAGCGTTGATCACCAACTGACTTTGTTTAGTTACCGCCATTGCATTGGTTCCCGACTTATCTGCCCAATCGCTAATATTAGAGTCGTCCCAGTAAAGCGTAGGATTTAGTCTGCTATAAGGTCTTATCGAAGATGTAGTAATACTACTCAAAGACTCTACATCGTAGAGCGGGAAGTGAGCAGGACCACGGGCAAGAAAAGTACCCGAAGCAGTAAAGTTACCATCAGTAAGTAAGGTGCCATTGGCATCTTTTAAGTCCCATACCAACTTGTTTACTCCAGGCGTAATGTCCATATACAAGGCACGGTCATTCGTACCCACTACAAAACCATCGCCGTTGGCATCAATCAAAATAGTAGCTTTTCCAGAAACATTGGATTCTACTGTAAAGGTAGCCGAACTTGGGTCGGGACAAGTACCTGCGTTTCGGGTAATGGTTGGTTTGTTGGCGCTTAAGTCAAGTTGTTGAGGAGAGCGGTTATAGTCGTAGTCATAAAGTTGGGTGTTGTCAAGCCAGGCTTTTACTACTGGAGGTGGGATGTTATTGGTAGGGAAAGCAGCTTGGTCGGGATCATTCAAAAATATTTTATACTCACCTATATTGGTAGAGCCCAATACATTTCCCTCCTGGCTTTGCTGTCTTACAATTTGTTCACCCGTAAGCGCAGTACCAAACGAGTTGGCAACAAAATCAAAGACATTGGGCTTCATTTCATACTTCACTTTATTTACAAACTCGTCAGCAGTAAATACATAAAACTCGGCATTGACCGGAAAATTAGTAAAACTAGTAGTAGAAAGGCTCCATTGCTGAGACCACAAACGCCCTGCCGATCGGTTGGGGTCATCGGGGTTGGTGATAATGTTATTGGCAGCGTCAGTAACGGTTACGTCAAGGTAGGACAGTTCTGCGTTATTATCCCCCGTAAATTCTATGTAATGATTACCAGACGAAGTCGCTGTATATACAAAGGGCGTAGCGTACCCACTGGCAACGGTGCTACCATTGAGCTTTACCCCATTAGGGCCAGACACCGCCTCGGTGTAACTGTCAATATAACCTGTGCCCGCCGAAGTAGGTACCGAGGTTTCGGGAAACACAACGTTATCACCTGCATCTTGTATTCTAAACTTTACTCCAGTGCCATTGCGCAGCTTCATACCAAAGTGCATTTTTTCACCTACGTTCAGGTAAATATTCAGCCTCTGTTGCGTATTGGCCCCATACTTGGCAAATGGGTCTATTCTAATGTATAAACGGTCGGTAGCGTTGGGCATCAATTGTTTGGTACCCTCTTGAGCGTTGGCTAATTGTGCCAAACCCAAAAATAAAAGCAATAGTAGGTGTAGGGTAAGGTGTTGTTGAGCGTACCAGCGCATTGCCTGTTTTGTAGTGGCTGGTATAATAGTAAAATGTTGTCTCATGATCCAATAAATAAATTAATTTAAGCAGTTTTATTTTTAAATGCTATGTGAATAAGTTCGTGTTTTAGAGGTCAATATTCCCTCATAATGAGTAGCATCAGACCTTTGTAAAATACCTGTTGTTAGTTGAAAAATATTTTTCGGGTGGCAAACATAGTAGAATGTGAAATCTAAAAATATTTCAAACTATTTCAGGAAGTCATTCTACCTGACACCACATTTTTTGCTTTAAATCAATGTTTGAAATTGTTGCAGTTTAGATTTTAGGTGCTATTTTCTGGTGTAATTTTTATTTTTCATTTTGCTTTTATGAGCTTTTTTTAGGTGAAATGTTTAAAAACTTAGGTGAATGACTGTTTTTGAATGATGAAGGACAATAGATGCTTGTTGCTGCTGAATTAAACTATTTTTCGAAGCTTCATAATAATTCGGAGTTACTCGTCTTTTGCTTATGTTTTTTCCTGGCCTGTATTCTTATATGCCAGGCAACAGCTGATTTTGGAAGTTTACTAAATTGATCATAACTAAGCTTGTGTTAAACTTGCTGCGAATGTAGTATATGTATTCATTTACAGCAAGTTAAATACTTGTTTTGACTTAAAAACAAGTATTTCTACGTACAAAATACAGTAGTATCTGCAGCTGGCATTTCTGCAATAAGCCACGCGAATGATTGGAGAATGCGAAGGTAAGTAAAACTTGTTTGAGTGGAGCTTTGGGAGTAAATGAGAAGTGTAAGAATTGGAAAAAAGCACCCGTCATTCAAATTAATTGGTGGTTGTGAGGTTGGTTAATAAGTACATTTTACCCTTAAAACATAAGGGTAATTACTTATTTGTGCGATAATATATTTTATAGTTTCCATATTTAATGGTTTTTTATAGTAAAATGGGCTTGTGTAATAAAAATAATAAAATAGAAGTATTTTTTTGGCATTGAAAAAAAACAAGCAAAAACTCATAGAAGTAAACTCGCAAGAAGTTAAAATCAGCATCTAGGAATTATATATTTTTTTGTATCACCCAAGTAGTCATTGCCCGAAGGTTTTGCACGTTGGTAGTTTTGATAGGTTCGATAAAATGAGCATCCATTTTTTGAGTCATTTCAATCAGCTGAAGCTCAGTTACCAAAAAGCGACTGCTGCCGTCAGGCAAGTGATACCACCCGTTTTCAAGGGGAGTGATCAAACTGCCAATGCCAATATCAGAGGCAAGGCGGGCAAACAAAACTCCAGTAGGTTTCAATACCCGCATCATTTCAGCCACCATTGCTTCAAAATGAGCCGCATTTTTGGCAAAATGCAACACTGCACTACTAATTACCCAATCGAAATGAGCGTTGGGATAAGGCATTTGGGCTACATCTCCTACTGCGAATTGTGTGAGGAGAAGATCAGGAAACACTTGAGATATTTTATTGTGTAGGTACTCGATGGCTTCAGGTGATTGATCAATGCCAAAAACATCGAAGCCAGTTTTAAGCAAGTATTCATGATTACGCCCACTGCCACAACCTGCATCTAGCACCCGCATCTTAGGCATCAATCGCCCTTTGAGTATTTGGTCGAGCAGGTAAATATCTATATTGCCTAACAATTGGGTAAGTTGAGAAGGGTGCATAGTTTTTTGTTAAAATTATCATAAACTGTGATTATGTGGGTAAATATACAAAAAAGCTTCAGGAATAATCACATAATCAGTTATAGGTTAAATAGCTTGAATATCAGATATTTAGAGTTATAAAAAGTGCGTATTTAGGGTGACTTACCTCGTGTTTAGGGCTAATTTTACTTCCCTTGTTTGCCCTCCTCCAAATATTCATTAATTTGCAAATATAAAAACATTCCTTCAGGCAATAAAATCGTTATTGTTATACTGTGAACGGGATAAAAAACCGTTTTTAGGTTTCAATCTTTGTGCCGCATCGCATGCTTGCATCCCGTTGCAGAACGGGGCAACCATTTTAGCCATTAAGCGAAGCGTAACAATGAGCGGAGAGCTTGAATACCGATGTATATCGGTACGACAACCATTAGAATAACCAGGTTTCGGTTAACCATGCCGTTCCAAGTATAGTTACTGAATTCAAAAATTAATCATTTATTATGAATATCCGTCTATTGCTCGTCATTGTATTTTGTATAGCTGGTGTATCGGCACACAGCCAGAGCAATTTTGCTATAGAGTTTGGTCCGGTGTGGCAACGTGCCAAGACCTATACCATAAAAATGGCAGAAGCAATGCCCGAAAAGTTTTATCAATACAAACCCACCAAAGACGCCAAAACTTTTGAAGAAGAGCTCACCCACATTACCAACAACATAGGGTTTTTGCAGTACTATGTAACCGGAGTAAAAGCCAACTTTCTGGATGGCTTCAAAAAAACAGGGAAGTCTAAGTCCGAAACCTTGTCGATGCTTAACAAAGCGTTTGATGCCATTACCCAACAGGTAGAAAAACTAAAGGACAAAGAGGCTGGACACTCAGTAAAGTTTTTTGCCAAAAATGTCGCCATGACTAAAAAAGGCATTTACTACCTCATTCGTGATCATCTGACCCATCACCGCGCTCAGTTGGTTGTATACCTTCGCCTGAAGGGGATTAAGCCCCCACGTTATGTAGGGTGGTAGTATAAGCATAGAACAAACCCCTGAAGTGTTGAGAGATGGTGGTACTGCTTTTAATTTTTACTATATATTATAGCATTTTTTGCGGATAATTTGTCCATTTTTCATTATAATAAATGATTGTTTACCTCAAACAGGAATAAAAAGCCAGTGCTCTGGGTACTCAATGTATCCTAAATTTGCCACTACTTTGCTTTTTACTTCACTTCTCAGAGTAGAGAGCGTCTGTTGTCTTATGAGGCATTTTTAAGAGCAGGAAAAGAGTAAAAAACGAAATAGTGCTTTACATCTTTATAGGGCTTTCTTATAAAAAGTGAGAAACCTCTCTGAAGCTTGTAAAGCACAAGGTTTCGATCGGGTGTGCAGACACTGCCCTCCGAGGATAAACTCGCCTGTTTCGAACTTGATTCAGAAGAGCAGGCGAGGCGGAAATATGGTTTTCAGGGGTATATTCTCCTAAAGATTCTTTTAGTAAAGCGGAAAAAATAAGATGTGCCAATAAAACAAAATATTTGTTGAGTGGGCGAGTCAAAAAACCTTTGCATAGCCCAAGCTATGGAACTGTTTTTTGAGGAAGTCCACTCGGCAAAGATACCGTTTTATGGCTCAGATTATTTTTGTAGGTTTACTTATAAAAAAAACTTGTACATCTTTAGTGTCTGGAGTATCGTGGTAGTTCCAAATAAACAGTCAATAAACAAGCAACATGAGCATTCAAAATGTAAGCCTTAACCTCAACGTGAGGGGGTTGGGCAAGTCCGCAACTTTGGCGATTAACGAACGAGTAGCCGAGTTACAAAAAGCAGGACGAGAAATTTACTCATTTGGGTTAGGACAATCCCCCTTTCCAGTGCCCCACTGTGTAGTCAATGCACTACAAAAACACGCCCACGAAAAAGACTACCTACCAGTACAAGGACTGCCCCAACTGCGTGAAGCAGTGGCAGAATTTCACCGCCGCGAAGACCATGTAAACATTCAACAGGAGAATGTGATGATTGGACCCGGGTCTAAAGAATTAATGTTTTTACTACAGCTGGCTTTTTATGGCGACATTCTCATTCCTGCTCCTTGTTGGGTTTCCTATATCCCTCAGGCAAAAATCATAGGACGGAAAGTAACCATGATAGAAACCGCCTATAAAAACCGCTGGACACTTTCGCCTCAAGCCCTGGAAGCCCAGTGTATGGAAGAAAATGACGTGGATAAACCCCGGTTGTTAATTTTGAATTACCCTTCTAACCCCTATGGCGATGGCAATACGGTAGAAGAATTGATGCAAATAGCCGAAGTAGCCCGCAAATACAACATCATCATATTATCTGACGAAATCTATGGACAAACCAACCATCAAGGCAAGCATATATCTATCGCACGTTATTACCCAGAGGGTACCATTATCAGTTCAGGCTTGTCTAAATGGTGTGGAGCTGGAGGGTGGCGTTTGGGAACTTTCTCGTTTCCGGCAAGTTTACGTTGGTTGCTCGATGCCTTGGTAGTAGTAGCAAGCGAAACCTACACGTCTGTATCTGCCCCTATTCAATATGCCTCGGTAGTGGCGTTTAGGGGAGGCGACGAAATCAATGAGTATTTGCTGCATTCGCGTCGGATACTCAATGCCTTGGGCAAGTGGATTGTACAACAATTGCAAGATGCCAAAGTGCGCATTCACCCGGTAGAGGGCGCTTTTTATATTTTTCCTGACTTTGAGCATTACCGCCAAGCCTTGCTTAAGATAAACATTAAGAGTAGTACAGAGTTGTGCGAGCGTATTCTTGAAGATACAGGAGTAGCCGCTTTGCCAGGAAGCTCCTTTGGACGCTCTAAACATGAGTTAAATTTAAGAATGGCTTATGTCAATTTTGACGGAGAAAAAGCTTTGCTTGCCAGCAAAAAAGTGCCGCTGGATCAACCTTTGGATGCAGAGTTTCTGGCACAACATTGTGCTTTGGTAGTAACAGGGATTAGCCGCTTGATTGATTGGCTCAAACAGCTGTAATAAACTTATAAAACACCAAGAATATTTGGTAAGTACCAAGGCAGAATTAAATATATTTAGTGAGTAATAACTTCTCAATAGGTGCTATTTAACTGTCTATCAGGTATTTACAATACCGTATTTATTCTTTTTTACAAAAACTTATTAAATTCATTTTTTGTAAAAAACTGATAATTAGCTTTATAAAAAAAACACTGTTTTAAAAAAGGTTTATGTAATGATTTTTTCTTACTATAAGGCATTGATTATTAGTTACTTATAGCTATTAAGAAGTTACAATGAGTAGTTATAACAGCCATATTATGAGTGAGTTACCCTTACTTATAGCTAACTACTACATTGGGTACTAAGTTACTCACATATTCTTTGGCGACTTTTGTCCCCTGACTTCCTCGTAAAAAAGTTAGATAGCTATGGCTATCCGCCATTTTTACGACTCGTCAGAAAACAAAATTCATCCAAATTAATAGGCAACTTATTTAATCCCCAATGCACTACTTACCGCTACTTAGATAACTCAAGTTATGCATATTTGATTTGTTGTTTTAATAGCGTGTGATTATGCAACGCTTTGCGCAACCATAGAGCAATAAAACCATAAAACAATTAAAATAAACAGTCTTAGACTTCAATGCGTAACATCAGTTAGATAAAAAAACCTGACAAAACTTGGCTTGTTGGTATACTTTATTGGGTACTCTGTGTATTTTGGCATTTTATATACGCCCTTTACCCTGATAAACCAAAAGAGAAGGTATACTTCCATAAAAGCCATGAATAATAAAAACAGAAGAAATTTTATCAAACGTCTAACTGCCACACTGAGTACTTTTTCTTTAGCAAGCCTGTCTGGAAAAGCCGATGCTGCGGCCCTGCAAGACACCTGGCAACAGTTTAAGTCATTGCCCGAAGAGGTAGCCGTAACCAACGAAAAACTCTGGCAACAAATAAAACAGGCTTTTAGTGTCTCATCTAACTTGCTTTATCTCAATAGTGCAGGACTGTGTCCGCAGCCCAAGGGGGTACAACAAACCGTAGAAAACTACAACAAAATGGTCAATGATGCCCCTACTTATTATGCCAACAGGATGTTGCGCCAGAATTTGGTGATTGTCAAACAAAAACTGGCTGATTTGGCGGGTTGTAATAGCAACGATATAGCGCTGCAGGCAAATACCATTATGGCTATGTATCACGTTATTTTTGGCTTAAACCTGCAACCAGGCGACGAGATTATTTTGACCAAACAAGATTATTCATCGGTAAAAGTAGCCTATGAGCAGCTGGCAAAACGAGATAAAATAAAGCTGGTTTGGCTCGATCTTGACTTGGGTGAAAGCAGTGAAGCAGCAATTGTTACGCAGTTTGCCAAGGCCATTACCCCACGTACCAGGTTGATAAATATTACCCACATGATCAATTGGACCGGGTTGATATTGCCTGTAAAAAAGATTTGTGACATTGCCCGTGAAAAAAACGTGTTGACTTTGGTAGATGGTGCCCAAACATTTGCCCATCTCGATTTTAATATCCCTGATCTGGGCTGCGATTTTTTTGCGACCAGTTTGCACAAGTGGTTATGTGCACCGTTTGGCACTGGAATGCTTTATGGGCGCAAAAACAGTGTATCTAAAGTATACCCTCTGTATGGTGCCCCTGACCCTACCAGCGATAACATAGGTAAATTTGAGCACGTAGGCACCATCATGACAGCGGCTCAACTTGGCATAAGCAGTGCCATCGATTTTCACCATCACATAGGCGGTGCCCTCAAAGAGAAACGTTTAAGGTATTTGAAAAACTACTGGATCAAAGGCATCAAAGATTTGCCTGGTGTACAAATCAATACTCCCGAAGCCGCAGAAAGATCTTGTGGAGTGGCGCATTTTAGTTATAATAAAATGGATTCTTATGATTTGTTACTTTTGCTAAGCAGCAAATACCGCATCCATGCGCTTAAGGTAAACTTGCCTCAGGTAAAAGGCATCAGGGTCAGCCCCAATGTTTTTACCACCACCCGCGACCTTGACCGTTTGATAAAGGCAATGCAAGAGGTGGCTAAGAAATAATATTTTTAAAGCAAATGACCATAGAAGGAGCCAGCTTGATCGCTGGTTTTTTTATGTGTAAGAGTAAAAGTCTGATTATCAGTTTCTTATGTTTTAAGTTTGACATAGAGCGAAAAAAAATAATTTTTTTAGGGTACAAAAAGTAGCACTTTTACTCTTTTATGTAGAACACAGGCAAAAAAGATATGAACATACAACCTACCACTATCAATCATTTATTAAGAGCTATTGCGGGAGTTTTGTTAATGTTTACGATGCTACTGGCAGCAGAATGGATCAAAGACAAAAAAACTACCCCACACCTGTCAAACCAGCATTTATCAATAAAAAAAGCTACCTATGAGGTAGCCAAAGTCAAGACATTGAAGCACACAAATGGTGCTCAAAAAATAGATTAAAATTTTATACGTTAGTAACAGCTTAGTTAAGGTGCAAACACCTGTCATAATGTTTATGACAGGTGTTTTTTTTAGTGCACAAATTCATTGTTGAACTCATAATCTTGTATCGATTACTCCATTCCCTTGTCTCGCATCTTCTTAAACTCTACATAACGACGACGAGTAGCAATACCAAAACCAAACACCAGCACAAAAGTACCCAGCCACAACACATTAATCAATGGCTTGGCCATGGTCTTCATTACTACATGGTCTTTGCGGTCAGTAGTATTGATACCAAATGTAAACTCTCCGGTTTCGGCATCTATTTTATCAATAAACATCCTTATCCCCAACTCAGAAGATACATCCTGCATTTTACCTACCTTGCCGCCTACCATTATATAAGAAGGAGACATTTTATAAGGTTTAAAACCTTTGCCCAACACCGTAATATTGGCTTTGATACCCTTGGCTCCGGTTAATTGTTTGATTTCTTTAGGAGAGAGGTTAGCCACTTTGTCAAACACAATTTTATAATTGTTGAAACTTATCGTGTCTTTTACTTTGGCATTGAGCATTACTGGCAAAGTGCTTTGGGCATTGCTAGAGTCACTGTTTCTTATGCCAAAAGTAAACTCACTTGTCTTGGGGTTAATCTTCTGGATGGCTACTTCAAGCCCCAACGCTTCTACTACATCGCTTGGGTTATTGATTTGTTTGCCCGCAATTACATATAATGGGGCAACCGAGTACGTTTTTTTGTCTTTGTCCAATACACTTAGTATGGTTCTTATACCTACATCTGGCACCGAGTTATCCTTGTTTACTTTTCTGAATGGCGCCAATTCTTTGGTATTCATTTCAGTGGTTCCGTCAAACACTGCAATGTAATCGTTGATGTATAAGGTATCTTTCACCTTTGCCTTCATTTTTTGCAAAGGCTTCCAGTCACGCCCCTTAAAAGGATCAGGGTAAATGTTAGACAAATAAGTATATAAATCGCGGTTTAGTTCGCGGTGAATATCAGGCGAAGCGGCCGCATTTTCGGCAGAGCTAAACTGTACCTTAGGATACATGGTAAACATTTTCCCCTTTTCATCGCGGTAGTCTAAACGATAATATACGTTTTGTGGGTGAATGCTCACCGTGTCGCCCTCTTCAAAGAAAAGCTTGCCTTTGTAGCTCAGGTTTTCTCTGGCCAATGCCTTGTCTACATCTATAGGAAACAAGTTAGTTTGTTTGACATATTCAGGAAACCCCTTTACATCGGCATAATTGCCCTTATAGGTTACCTGATAACCTTTGATAGGAGTAGGTTGATTTAGGTAAAGGGTTACGTGGTTCTTATTAAAGTCTTGCGATGCCTTGTCATTCTTTTTGGTTCTTAGTTTTCCTGTGAGGTTTTTGGTCAGGGTGTTCGAGTATCCCGCCGAAAACAGCATTCCGATCAACATCATGGCAATGCCTATATGAGCAATGGCTCCTCCCGAAAGTTTATAACTGCGTGCTTTGAGCAAACGCCCCAATACCGTGATGTTGGATACAATAGAAAATATACCCGCAGTAAAAAGTAGGAGGTAAGTATAAAAACGCAGACTTTGACCAGAAACCAATTTAGCAAAAATAGACTCTTTGGCCCTTACTGTTGCCGAAGGTTCCATCACAAGCCCTACTCCGGTGCTTCGGGCAATAATGATAAACAACGAGGCAAACAAAAAAGTAATGGTGAGGCTCACAAGCAAGTCGTTTTTGATCTTGGCTCTGTCAGGTTTTTGCCACCATAAAAATTGCCCAATTCCTGAAAATATGGCAACTAAAACTCCCCCCCAAATTTGAAACTTGTTGTAGTGGTCGGGCTCAGGAGGTGCCAGATTGGAAGTAAAACCAAAAGCTTCGGCTATTTTGTTAAACACAGGCAATGACGTAGAAATGATTACCTGAAAACCTGCCAGACATAAGGTAAGTGCTCCAATAAAAATCCAAAATTCTTTAGAATAAGTTTTTAGCTCTTCTTGAGTAGTGGGGATATGTCGCCAATGACGGGCTGCCAATATAATAGATAAGATGGCAAAGGTGAGCAAATAGATAAGTAATTGACCCGAAAGCCCCAAGTCTGTAAAAGAGTGTACCGAGGCATTGCCCAATATACCACTACGAGTAAGAAAGGTAGAGTAAAGAATTAAGACGAAAGTGGCAATGTTGAGAATGATAGAAGCCTTCAGCGCAATATTACTTCTTTTAAAAGCAATCATTGTGTGTAATGAGGCAATAAGGATAAGCCAGGGTACATATACGGCGTTTTCTACCGGGTCCCAGTTCCAGTACCCCCCAAAGTTCAGGGTTTCGTATGCCCAATAACCCCCCATAAGAATACCCACACCAAGAATAGCACCACCTACCGACGCCCAAGGCAAAGCAGGACGAACCCAGTCTTGGTATTTGCCTTGCCACAAACCAGCAATTACATAAGCAAAAGGCACCAATGTAAGCGCAAAACCTAAAAACAGGGTGGGAGGGTGGATCACCATCCAATAATTTTGTAATAGCGGATTCAAACCAGTACCATCTTTGGGAACCATACTACTATCGGGCACAATGCCAGCATCCCAAAGGGTGATAAAAGGGTTGCTACCCAATTTGGAACCAAATATGACTACCCCCAAAATCATTGACATCAGAAAAGCCTGCACCAATGCAAATACACTCATCATGGGAGCTTCCCAAAACTTATTTACTCTGATAAGTATCACACCTAATATCACATGCCAAAATATCCAGAGTAAAAAGCTACCTTCTTGCCCCTCCCAAAATGCCGATACCATATAGTAAACAGGCAAACTATTGGCAGAGTGATTCCAGACGTAATAAAATTGATATTGGTGATTATAAATGATATAAAAAAGGCAAAATACGGTACCCATAACCGCTATGCCATGTATATAAAAAAATATACGGGCGAATCTTTTCCAACTGTCTATTTTGAGTTGAGTTTGATTATTAGGTTCGTTTTTTTGCAGTTGTGCCGCAAAAAAATAACTCAACGATGCTACTATTGCCGAAACAAAAGCAACGATCACAAACAGGTGTCCTAAATTACCCACGCCTAAACTTCCTACTAATGTTGGTATATTCATTATGCCACTTTAATTGCTTGTTTAACAGAGGTTTAGCTATGCCTTGAAGTAAGCATTATCAGCCTAAAACCAAAATAAAGGCAAAACTACAACCTAAAAATTTGAGAATCTAACTTTTTTAATTAAAAGTCTTTATGCTAAAGTTGTATTTAGTGCGGCTAACACATTGTACCTATAAATTGTTACAAAATTTGTTACAATAAACAGGTCAGAAGGAGTATAGTGACTGATTCTCTATTTGTTCAAACAAACTTTTCTATCTTCGTTGCCAAATAATCAAACCTATTGGTCATTTATTGGTTATTTTCAAGAAAGTACAAGGCCTGACGTTTTGTTGCTTACCTTTTACTAAATAACATAAGTTGCGTTTTATAACAAACTAATGTGCTGTTTATTAGATGTTTAGGTGTTTTTCAGCTCTTTAAAAACAGCTATTTGTAGCTTGTTGAGCGTCATACATTGGCATCTAAAGACTTGCGAAATCCCGCTTGTGGGGTTACCTATTGTACGGGGTAACTCGCAACTTAAATTACGCACGTAAGTACTGTGCACTCAAGCTTATGCCTTGCTTGCCACTTACGACTAAAAGCTTGTTGCTTATTTTTAAAAAAGACACTTTGATGAAACAATTTGATATACCCGAATTTTATCGTAGCCCTATCATTGGCCAGGTAAAGAAAATACGCAAAGAAACTGACCCACGTAAACAAGATTTTTCCCCTTTTGGGCTTGACTTTGGGAGCGTGCAAATTTTTGTCCCCCGCCATTTTGGTTTTTGTTATGGCGTGGAGAACGCCGTAGAAATTGCTTATCGAACCGTGGAAGAAAACCCTGATAAACGGGTATTTTTATTGAGCGAAATGATTCATAACCCATTGGTAAACGATGACCTACAGTCGAGAGGCATTCGCTTTATTATGAATACCTCAGGCGAACAGCTCATTCCCTGGGAAGAAATCACTGCCAAAGACATTGTTTTGATTCCGGCATTTGGCACTACCATAGAAATAGAGGAACGCCTGAAAAAAATGGGCATCGAAACCGAAAAATATGACACTACCTGTCCTTTTGTAGAGAAGGTATGGAAAACTTCGGCAAAACTGGGGCAAAAAGATTATACGGTGATTATTCATGGAAAAGCCAATCATGAAGAAACCCGTGCTACTTTTTCGCACAGCAAAAGCGAAGCCCCGGCAATCATTATTCAAAATATGGAGGAAGCCCAAAAGCTTGCTGGAGTAATCAAGGGAGAAGTTAGCCACGAAGAGTTTTATACCTTGTTTGCGGCTCGTTTTTCTGAAAACTTTGACCCCTCCCGTGATTTGCAGAAGGTAGGCGTAGTTAACCAAACCACTATGTTGGCGTCTGAAACCCAGGATATTGCCGATTATTTTCGCCAAACAATGGTAGACAAATACGGCAAAGACCAGGTCAGGCAACATTTTGCTGATACCAGAGATACATTGTGTTATGCTACCAACGACAATCAACGGGCTACTTATGGTTTGTTGGAGCAAGACGCTGACCTGGCAATTGTTATAGGAGGATACAACAGCTCTAATACCACCCATTTGGCTGAGTTATGCGAAGAAAAACTGCCGACTTATTTTATCAATTCTGAGCGTAAAATTGAGTCAAAACATGCCATCCAACATTTTAACTTTCACACCAAACAAGAGCAAACCACTTCGCCTTTTATTCCTGACAAGGAAAAAGTAAAGCTGTTGGTCACTGCGGGAGCGTCTTGCCCCGACTCGCTGGTAGACAAGGTGATTCAGCATTTGGTATCTTTGTTTGAGCATACCAAACCTATAGAAGAAGTAATGAAAGAAGCATTGGCTTAGTGACGCGTGCAAAATAATTGTTCGGTTTTTACAGAAATTGTTATTGTCAGGCAACTTACAAAACCAATGAATAGCAGGACTATGTAGCTATTTTTTAGGAAGCACGGCGGTAAAAATTAAAGTCAACACAGACAATTATTACACAGTTGTGGCTTCACTTAATAACGCTTGTTAAGAATTGTACACAGTTTGTCAAGGGCTGTGTATCTTTTTGTTTGCGTGAATGATCACTTGAAATAAAAAAGGGGAAGGTTGTTTTTTTATACAGCTTTTTCCTATTTTGGATCGAACAATGAAAGTTTGACTAAAATTTGGTATTATTTTTTCACTGGCACACTCAGTCACCAATATTACAATCAATTATAAATAACCGAATACAATCTCAATGGGCATAATTAAAAACCTGATTTGCGTTATTTTTGTAGGGTTTTTCTTCTTTTCGGTTGAGGCTCAAAATACCATATCTACACAGTTTGGGCTGCCTTTTTTGCAGAATTACTCTGCACAAACGTATAAGGCAGATTATCAAAACTATGCAATTACTCAAGACAAAAGAGGGGTAATGTATTTTGGCAATCAATTAGGTGTACTGGTATTTGAAGGGGTACATTGGCAACTCATTAGTTTGACCAATCAAAGCCCGGTAAAATCGCTGAAGGCTGATAACAAGGGACGAATATATGTAGGAGGAGTAGATGAGTTAGGCTATTTAAAGCCCGATAAAACAGGTACTTTACAATATGTATCATTGGTTGACAGGCTCCCTTTATCACATCAGACTTTTGGAGATGTACTCCAGATATTTGATACCCAGGCAGGCATTTACTTTATCACGTCAGAAGCCATATTTCAATGGCAAAATCAAAAAATCATCCATATAAAAACAGGGACAAAGGCATTTGTAAAAGCTTTTGAAGCCAATAATCAAAGGTTTGTACAAAGTCAAAAAAACGAGTTGTTAGCACTAGACGTGGCTACCAACCAATTAAAGCATATTGTCACTCTTAATGAACCACTGGCAGCGGTCCTTCCTTATAAATTTACCCAACAACTTTTAGTCAGTCAATCGGCTAAGTTTTATGTGTTAAGAGAGGGCAAGCTCCTTCCCTGGCAAAAATTAAACGCTCCATTATTGCAAAATCAACAGGTTAACTGTGCCGTTCAATTATCAAATGGCTCTTATGCCATTGGGAGTAAACAAATAGGGTTGGTGATTGTAAGCAATACTGGGCATTTAATCAGACATTTTGAAAAAAATACTGGGTTGCTTTCCAATGGTATTTTAGCGCTTTACAGCGACCGGTGGGAGAACCTTTGGTTGGGTATGAATCGGGGCATTACTCAAATGGCGCTCAATGCTCCTTATGCCTTGATAGACGAACGCCAAGGCTTGCAAGGACAAATTAACCAGTTGTTGTTTCACAATAACAAATTGTATGCGGCCACTTCTTTGAGTATGTTCAGAAAAAGATGGGCACACAACCAAGCTTTCGAGCGTGTAACACTTGCCAATGGCAATGTAAAAGAGATGTTTTTGTGGAAAGATCAGTTATTGGTAGGTCACTCCCAAAACCTGCTCAACGCTCAGGACTCAATACTGAAGATTGCCGTGCCGCAAGTAGCGGTCAGGTCGCTTACACGCTTGCCTGGCGATAGCTTGCACTTATTGGCATTGGCTAAAAATAAAATTTTATTGCTAAGGTGGAGTAAAGACAAAGGTCAGTGGGAAGTGGTCAACAAGCTGCCTGGATTTGGTCATAAGGTTACCCAGTTAATGGTCGATCAAAGTGGCAATATATGGCTTCCTCATTTTACTAAGGGTATATACAAACTAACACTCAATACTGAGCTGTCGAATTGGGAGCAAAAGGTGCTTTATACCACCAAACAGGGTTTACCCTCAAATATTAAAAACACTGTACATAAATTGGGCAATGAGGTGGTTTTTGCTACTCAAAAAGGAGTATATGTTTTTGATGAAAAACAAAAAAGGTTTACTCCCCATCCTCGTTGGCAAAAAACACCTTTGCATAACAAGGTGATAGAAGCTCTGGCTCAAGACCAAAAAGGAAACCTGTGGTTTGCTACTGAGGTAAAAACCGGGGTGCTGAAGTTCTCAAAAAACAACCAACCTATAGTAAAATACCTGCCCCAGGTACACAAACCTTCTCAAATATTGCCTCTACCCGATCAGAGCGTGGCGTTTGTAGCCCAGGAAGGTATTGTGATTTATGATCCAAAGCAAAAAGCAAATGTTGCTTCTGACAGTTTACGCGTCTTGATTCATAAAATAGAAGAAGATGCCATGGGAAAAGACACAGTGTTTTTTGGCGGAGCGTTTGCCAACAATGACCATCGCATTGTAGAGGTTCAAAACCAACAAAACAAGTTAGCACTACCCTACAAAAATAACTCTTTGAGATTTGTATTTGCTTTGCCCTATTATCAAAACTCACAAGACATCGTATACCAACACATACTTGAAAACTTTGACACGAAATGGTCGCAGTGGAACAAAAACACTGAAAAAGAATACACAAATTTGCCAGAAGGCACTTATACATTTAAAGTAAAGGCGCGCACTGCCGAAGGTTCCGAAAGTTTGGTCACCCAATATACTTTTGTAATACTTGCCCCTTGGTATCGTACATTTTGGGCGTACACTTTGTATGTGTTAGGCATAGGGTTGAGTATATTTTTGGTGATGAAAATAAGTACCAGAAATCACCGAAAACGACGTGCCATACTACAGCGTAAAATAGACGAAAACACTGCCAAAATTCAGGAGCAAAAAGAAATTATAGAAGCTTCGCTAAAAGCTGAGACAGAGAAAAACTACCGCCTTAAGTCGCAGGAAAAAATACTAAGAAAACACCTCGATCAATTAAATGCTGCACAAAAAGAAGTAGAACAAAAAAGCAAAATGATTGAGACCCAAAAGAAGAAACTGGAAAGAATTCTGTCAGAAAAAATTGAGCAAAACGATCAGCTACAGGCACACGAAGAAGTGATGCAGGTACAAATGGATAAACTCATAAACGCGCAGGAAGAGTTAAAAGCAGCCAATGCTACCTTGCATCTGAAGGAAGAAGAAATGCTGAAAAGCAAGCAAGAGGTAGAACGTGCATTGGCAGAAGCCAGAGACAAAAACGACATGATGGAGGCGCAAGAAGAAGAAATGCGCCAGAACATGGAAGAACTACTGACCACTCAGGAAGAAATAGAAAAAACCCAACTTGAGCTGAACAGTCAGATTAAAGCCATTGACAATAGCCCCATTGTCAAAGCCGAATATGATTTGCACGGTAAAGTGATCAGTGCCAATAAAGCTTTTTTGGAACTGTTTTACTACGACGATGAACAAATTGGGGAACTATATCACCAAATGCTGGTAGACCCCCATTATGCCTCTTCTTTTGAATACGATTTCTTTTGGGACAACTTACGCAATGGGTCTTTGCAACCTGGCGAATACAAAAGGTTTAGCCAGCAAGAAGACGAAATATGGCTCAATGCTACCTATTTCCCTGCGGTAAATAAACGAGGACAGGTATTTAAAATAATTATGCTTGCCTTTGACATTACCGAAGCTCGCCAATTGCTGAAAGACTTTCAGCGTCAGGCCGAAATTCTCAGGGTACAAGAGGAAGAACTTCGCCAAAACATGGAAGAGTTGGTGTCTACCCAGGAAGCGCTGCAAAAAGAATCGTCAAAAATAGAAAGCAAGAATCGCTTGATCATGTCAAGTATTCAATATGCACAAAATATTCAGCAGGCTATATTGCCCACTAAAAACACCATGAAAGAATTATTTGAAGATTCTTTTGTCGTGTTTATACCCAAAGATATTGTATCAGGCGATTTTTACTGGACTACCCAAGTAAGAAAACGAGTAAAGATACGCAATAATGAAGCAAAAAGTCCTGACGAAGCAATGTTGCCAGGCTTTCAGGTGTTTACATTTCTTGCGGTGGTTGACTGTACCGGGCATGGGGTACCGGGGGCATTTATGAGTATGATAGGGAATTCTTTGCTCAATGAGATTGTGAATAACCAAAAAAAGTATAGCCCCGCCCGTATACTACAGCTGATGCACGAAGGTATAAGAACCAGACTGATGCAGTCAGAAACGAGCAATCGTGACGGAATGGATGTTTGTTTGTGCAGGCTCGAATACCGCGATGATGATAAGATAGAAATGACCTTTGCCGGGGCAAAACGTCCCGTGTTTTTGGTAAGAGAAGGGGAACTGACAAGAATTACCGGAGATATGGAGTCGATAGGAGGCTGGCTGGAAGGCATGCAACGAGACTATGAAAATAAAACTTTTGAGTTGGAAAAAAATGATACCTTGTACCTGACTTCTGATGGTTTTGTTGATAGTGCAAGTCCAAGGAGAAAAAAGTTTGGTGAAAAGAGGTTTCGTAAGATGTTGGCAGAGCATGGACACTTGCCTATGAATGAACAACGAAAAATTGTAGTAAAGGCGTTGGCTGAACATCAACAAGATACAGAACAACGAGATGATATTACCATTGTTGGTATAAAAGTATAATAAACCAGTGATTCTTAAGGCATTCATGACAGTTCGCTTATTTGTTTGGGAATCTTTTTCTTTTTTGTTTACTTCGCAATATATTTAAATGACTATGAGTAAAGAGGTTACCAAGGAGTTTAACTTTTTTGAGTATCACGATCAGATCAATCAGGAGAATATCATTCTTTCTTATAAAGGACCGATTACAGCAATGCTTATTGCTGAGTTGAGCAGGGATATAAGAGCAGAAATACAGCACCACAGAAAGGCTTCAAAGAAAGTATTTTCTATTTTTATGGAATTAGCCCAAAATGTTCTATATTATTCCAGCGAAATAAATCTTTTTGGTGACAAAAACAGGGTAGGGACTATTTTTATTGTAAATGAAGATGAGCGCTACAAGGTAATTGTAGGGAATATGGTTAAAAATACAATCACCTCTGACCTGAAAGAACGTTGCCATAAAATAAAAGAACTCGGAAGAAGTGAGCTAAGAGCTTATAAGCGTGAACTTAGAGATCAGCCATATCATAATGATGAAAGCAGTGAGGCAGGCATTGGTTTAGTACAGGCTGCATTGACTGCAGATAGCTTTGAAATGAAAATTATTGAAATGAGCAATGAATATTCATTTTTTGTGTTATTTTTAACTGTACAAAAATAAAGTGTTTTTTTTACAAGATTTTCATAATATACTTAAACAAAAATGGTTTTGGGGACAGATTTTAACCAATTGTCTGGATACCAACATTAATCAATCCTGTAAATATTAAAATCACTTTAATCTTAGTATAATATGGTACGCTTTTAGTATAACTTATGCTGTAATAAAATTGTATTAACTTGTATTTTGGCGAAAATAAATAATAATATATAATTATTAAAAAATGGAAGATTTAGAGATTAAAGGTGAAAGCGGTGTTTTCTACATCCCTACTGTACATTTGAATGCTTCTACGGGTGAATGTGAAATTTCTGGCGAATCTTACCTTGAAGACACCGACGAATTTTATAATACAATCATCAAATGGATTGAGCAATATGTTCAAGAGGTAAAAAATGCGATTACCTTTAATTTTAGACTTACTTACTTCAATACGAGTTCTTCTCGTGGAATATTAGATGTACTACGTGCATTGAAGAAGTTCGAAGATGATGGAGGTTCTGTAACAATTAACTGGTACTATCCTGACGATGATGACAGTATTGCTGAAGAAGCTGAAGATTATATGAAAAGTACCGGACTTGAAATCAACATGTTCTCTTTTGAGCCAGAAGATTAAGAACTCTATATTGTTATTTAAAACTTTGTATACTCACATAAGTGATCTGGAAAAATAAGCTGTGCCAATTCAAGAAAATATGTTGTTCTCAGGTGATTCAAAAAAAACGGTGCATAGCCAAAGCTATGAAGCTTTTTTTTGAGAAGCCTGAGGGCAATAGATACACTTTGATGGCTCAAATTATTTATGAAAGATCACTAAGTACATGTTTTGAAAAACTTGTTTCAAAACATGTACCTATTACAAAAGTTGCGTATACCTTGATCTAACAGAGATATTAAAAGCATAAAAAAGCGCTTTTATAATGGAAAATGTGTATTTTGTGGAATAAAATTACCCAGCAGTATTTCCATATTCAACGGCTTTGTTATTTTGGAAAATGTACTCTGTATGAAGGTGAATAAAAAACTATATGATTAATAGTGCTAATATTGGCTTAAAAGTATCAGGTTATACTTTACTCTTTGTAGTAATGCTATTACTTGCATGTCCTGTTTTAGGGCAACCTACCAATAAAAAGCAACTATTGCAAGACAACAAAATTGAACGACTTAAGCTTCTCTACAAAAGCACCAAGTCAGATACCAGCAGGGTTAAGATACTTAACCAACTCTATAAAGAACTTATCTCAAGTGAACCCCTCCAGGCTAAAAAATACGCCGAAGAAGCCCTTAACATTTCCGAAAAACTCAATTACTTTCTTGGCATAGCCAAAAGCTCCGACAATGTAGGCAATGTGTACTATGACCAGGGAGCCTATCTACAGGCTTTAGAATACTACCATAAATCGCTCAAGTTTAAAGAAAAACTTGGCAATAAAATACAAGTAAGTAAGGCATACAACAAACTTGCAAATACTTATGTACGCAAAGGAGACCAAAAATCTGGAAGAGAGTTTTACGAAAAATCACTGAAATTAAGCCAAGACATTGGGTACAATAAAGGTGTGATTACTACCTTGACCAACCTGGGCAGTTATTACAACTCAGTGACTGACTATGAAAAAGCCCTTGAGTACCACTTAAAGGCTATTCAGGTAGAAGGTTTAGACGATAAAAAAGTGCTTGCCTATAATTACAACAGAATAGGGGATTTGTACTTACGTAAAAGTGACTATTCTTTAGCGTTGCGTTATTACCGACAAGAATTATTGGTGGCACGTACTGACGGTGATGACGTAGAAATGCAAAAAGCTTATCGGGGTATTTCTGAAGTATACGCCAAACGCAATGACTATCAAAAAGCCTATGAGTATTATCAGCTTTTTGCCCAAACCAAAGAGCTGATTACTCAAAGAAAGAGCAAAGAAAAAATAAAAGAGATTCAATCGCTGTTTGATGCCCAGAAAAAACAAAACTTAACCGAGATATTGCTGCTTACCCAAAACCAGAAAATAAAAGACGATCGTATTGCGCAACGCAATAAACTTTTGGGAGTAGTAGCTTTTGCCTTTGTAGCAGTACTTACCCTGGCGTTTTTCTTTTATCGCAACAATGTGCGTACCCAACGTATTAATCAATTGTTAGAAAAGAAAAGTAAAGAACTGGAAGAAAACAGTACCGAGCTCAAAAGGCAAATTCAGCAAAACATTGCCAAAGAGGAGGCCATTAACCGCCAAAAACGTACCCTCGAACAGGCATTGGATGAGATTGAACGTAAGAACAAAAATATTACGGCAAGTATCAATTACGCCAAGCGTATCCAAGAGTCAATGTTGCCGTTCAGCGAAGAAATTACCCGACACCTTCCCGAACACTTTATATTTTTTAAGCCCCGCGATATTGTAAGCGGCGATTTTTATTACTTTACTACCAAAAACGGTAAAATAATCATTGCTGAAGTAGATTGTACCGGACATGGGGTGCCTGGTGCTATTATGTCAATGTTGGGCAACGATTACTTGAATCAAATTATCAACCTGCAAGGCATTACGTCGCCCGACCAGGTACTGAATGAGCTACATAAAAACATACGCACTACGCTCAAACAAGACGAAACTGAAAATCGGGATGGAATGGATATAGCACTCATTGTGATTGATCCAGAAACCCGTACTCTTGAGTTTGCCGGAGCAAGTAGCCCACTTACATTGATGCAAAATGGTGAAATGGACATCTTGTTGTCGAGTGAACTACCTATTGGAGGCTTTCAGAAAGACAAAGAACGCGTATTTACCAAACATACCGTATCGTTTGCTGAACCTACCACCTTTTATGTGTTTTCTGATGGGTTTCAAGATCAATTTGGTGGGCCAAGAGGACGACGCTTTGCCAAGAAAAAACTTCGCAAACTGCTTTTCGAAATCCACGAAAAACCAATGGTAGAGCAAAAGAAAATGCTGGATAATACCTTGAAAGACTGGATGTATGACCCAAAGCATAAAAGAGAACACAAGCAGATAGACGATATTTTGGTGATAGGTGTACACCTTGGCTAATGAGGAAAACCATTAAATAATTTTCTCTTGCATAATTGATTTTGAAAGTTATTTCGCTATTTTTAAATTTCAACTTAAACTTCTGATTACTTTATAAATAATCACAATTGCTTATAGTAAACAAGAATGATGTATCAAATATTTGATGTTTAATTGTTGTTGTGAAACATATAATGTCAGGTATAATACAAGGCATGCCTCATTCCAGAAGACATTGATGCCTTATAAAAAGCTTGTCAGTGATTATATAGTAGAGGTTTTTCAGGAAAAAATTACTAATAGCACAAAGTGTCCACACGCGATATATTTTTATGATGGAAGAATTATTTGTTGAAGAGACGGATACTACCCCTCAGGTTCATTTTAACCCAGAAGAAGGTAGTATTGAAATTAAAGGTATTTCTATCCCAGAAGACGCAGAAGCTTTCTATAACCCCATCTTGGCTGACCTTCAGGCGTATATTGAAGATGAACCAAAAGCTCAAACAAATGTGTTGTTTAAACTTGTGTATATCAACACGGGAACTTCGGCTATGGTGGCAAAGTTGATTAAAATTGTAGAGGCACTGGAGGAAAAAGAGAATTGCGAAATTAACATCACCTGGTACTACGAAGAAGAAGATGAGGATATGAAAGACCTGGGCGATTATTTCAGTTCGTTTACTGAACTTGTCTTTGACTTTGTGCCAATGGAAGAAATAGAATAAACATTGGGTGAGGAATACACTGCCTCACCTATCCTAAGGTTTTGATTACCAGTCAGGTTTACTTTTTTCGTAACCCTTTTTAGCTTTTTTATTGCGTCGTCTTTTTTGTTGTAAATATTGAATTTCCTGGTTTTTGAGGGCTTCAAATATAGTTTTGATCTTCTCCTGGTTAATATTTACTGCTTTGAGTTTATCTTCTCTTAGCTTATTTTTATCCTCTTTTTTATTGCCTGTTTTCGAACCATCCTCTTTGCCCTCAGGGTCTTGTTTTTCGAGGCGGTCTTTCCCATTTTTTGATTCTTTTTTTTGGGCACGTTTTTCCTCAGAGTCACCTTCTCCTTCTTCAGAAACTGTTTTCTGTTTTTCACCATTGCCATCACTTTTGGTCTTTCTCGATTGAGACTTGCGTTTTTTCTTAGAGGAATTCTTTTCGGCAAATTTTCTTAGTGCCTCTAGTTTTTTTCGTAACAACTCGTAATTATAGCGCGCCTCCAGGTTTTTTGGGTTCTTTTTGATGGCTTTCTTGAAAAGTTTGAGGGCAGTTCGGAGGTCTTCTATTGAAGAGTCTTTGTTATAGTTTTCTTCAGAGATCATACCTAATTGGTGATAGGCAAGTGAGCTTAAGGTAGGGTTTTCATTTTTAGATACCAGCACATAATACTTGCGGGCATCGAGCCATTTTTTTGTTTTGTAATAAGCATGTGCCAGGTTAATGTAAACGTTGGGGTCATTTATTTGAAGCTGCTCCACTAAGTGTTCGTACCTATGAATGGCTATTAGGTAGTTTTTGTCTTCGAAAGCTTTCTGAGCCTTCCACTGCGTATCGTTTACTTCAGATACATAAGTAAGAGGGTTGATAGCCAAAAACAATGATAATATGGTCAAATACTTGATCATAAACTAATAACTTTTACTGTAATTAATACATCAAGAAACAATAGTGCCAACGCTGCCCAGGCAAAATAAGCATATTTATTAGAAGATACATCTATGTTGCGTACATCCAGTTTTTGCCCTTTTATTTCCTGAATTGTATTGATGAGTTCAGGAATTTCGTTTTTAGTTTCCGATACCTCAAAAAAGCGTCCATTGGTTTGTTCGGCAATGGTTTGCAAACTGGTAGTACTTAGTTTTGAAAGCACAACTTTGCCTTTTTTATCTTTCTTAAAGCCTAGTGAGGTAGGTATTTTGCCTCCTTGTAAGCTACCTACACCTACGGTAAACACCCTGATGTTGTTTTGTTTATATTGGTTGACAATTGCGGTGTAACGATCGCCAAACTCCTCGCCATCGCTAAATAATACCACCACTTTAGCGTACTCATTTTGTTGTTTTCTTTTCAACTTGTTTACTTCTTGGTATTTTTTGAGTACCAGCTCTAAAGGAGTATAAAAATCGGTGCCAGCGTTGCCTATGGGCATCAGGTTGGTATTCAGTATTTGGGTAAAAAGGTTAAGCGCCCCTTTGTCGTAGGTGAGGGGGCAATGCATAAATGCGCTGGACGAAAAAATAACCAGGCCTATGCGATCAGACTTGAGCGTGTTGATGATATTACTTAACTCGTATTTTATTTTCTCTAGCCTTGAGGGTTGTATATCGGTGGCTTTCATTGATAAAGAGAGGTCTACCGCAATAAAAATATCTTTGCCTACTACTGCAATAGATTTTTTGCCAAAACCAAACGATGGACCCAACAGGGCTATAATAAGCAAAGCAAAGTAGATAATACGAAGCGGAAGCTTAAAAAATACCCATCGATAGTGGGTGTTTAAAGCACGGGCAATCCGGCGGATTCTTAGTATATAAAATGTAGTAGCTACTAAAAATGTAGCTATGAGTATATATTCAACTATGCCTATGTCCTGGTACCACTGTAATCCCATTGAGTTTGTGCGCAAATAGTTGGAAGGTTCTTGTGCATACAAGAAGGTGAAACATTCATTTATTTAGTAACCATACCCAAATAAGAGTACTCTAACTTGTTTGATTACTAAACAAAGATACTAATAGTAAATTTAAATTTTATTTGTTTTGGATATTTTCCTTTCAATATTAAATTTGCATTCACATTGCAAAACGAAGCAGTATGAGTTATTGAAATAACCAACGGGTATAAAAAAAGAGTACATTGATTCATAGATCATTTACTGTTTAAATACCTGATTATGAAGAGCTTAATTTTTTACTCAAAAAAAAGTTGAGTTTCATTTGATAATTAAAATACATCTGTTACCTTTGCAATCCAATTTGATAGAAACAATCAACAAACATTCACGGAGAGGTGGGTGAGTGGCTGAAACCACATGTTTGCTAAACATGCGTACGAGAAATCGTACCGGGGGTTCGAATCCCCCTCTCTCCGCTATTTGATTGTTTTTGTTCGGGGTGTGGCGCAGTCCGGTTAGCGTACCTGCTTTGGGAGCAGGGGGTCGCAGGTTCGAATCCT
The DNA here is from genome assembly GCF_947493425.1 of uncultured Microscilla sp. Classification (GTDB taxonomy): domain Bacteria; phylum Bacteroidota; class Bacteroidia; order Cytophagales; family Microscillaceae; genus Microscilla. The sequence continues at coordinate 45,205 of NZ_CANLRP010000049.1, forward strand.
GCCACCCCGACCATCAAATTATCCAAAACCCGTAATGCTACGGGTTTTCTTTTTAAAACATACTTTCACCGGTTCCATAGCTCAACTGGATAGAGCAACTGCCTTCTAAGCAGTAGGTTGATGGTTCGAGTCCATCTGGAATCACAAGTATAAAGTGTTGGTAATAAGCAACTTATCAACACTTTTTTATTTAAACTTTTTACTGCACTATTTTTCGGTGTAAATATAGTGTAAACAACTGTTTGACTCAATTTAGCTAATTTGATGTAGGTTAAAAAATAACCTTTCAAGTTTTTATTTGAGTTTCCTAAAAAAATTGTTCGGGGTGTGGCGCAGTCCGGTTAGCGTACCTGCTTTGGGAGCAGGGGGTCGCAGGTTCGAATCCTGCCACCCCGACATTTTAGAACCTGTCTTACGACGGGTTTTTTTGCTTTAGATCAGTTTACTTCTCTACTTATACAATAGTATTACCTCTTCTTTTAGACTCTTCTTAGACCAAAAAGCCTTGATTTTTAAGCCATAATAAGTAAATAGAAATTCTAATAAAATTAAGAAAATGGTCTATACGACCTAAAACACTTATTATGAAGAAATTTGATACTTTAGAAGAAGCTTTTCATCACTTTTTAGAAAACGTGTATCCTAAGCTTCCACCTGCAAGAAAAATCAAGTACAAAGATGCTCGGTACGATTTTTTGAAACGTAAGTCTATCTCGCACAACAAGATTGAATCTATTCTTGAAGATTATGCTACGATAAGGATGGAAGTTACTTTTGAAGATTAGGTTCGGTACACAAATTAGCCAGTGGGTTTTTCTACTGGTTGTTTTTAAAACATTTGAATATTTCCTGAAAATGAGAGGAAATAGCAAAATAGTCCGAAAAAACTTGTAAATCTTTCCTAAATTCGAGAACAGCACTGAAAATATAGAAAATCAGCTTGCCATGATAAGCTCAGAATTTAAAGTTTATGGTACTCAGATACTAATTTTTGGAGTACTCCTTGCTCTTTCCAATTGGTAAATGCCTGGTGAATGTGTGCTTTAACCTCTTCCTTATTTTTACCCAGCCTTTTAAGGGTGATAGTTAAATTGTGGTAAAAGTTTATTAATTCAGAGCTATCTTTGCCGTGTGTGAAAAAACCATGTAAAACAGCAAGTTCATTATATTTGAGTGCTTCGCTTAGGTTACCTAATGACTTACAGGTTTCTCCTATACCATCATAAATGAAAGTCAGAGTTCCATGAACCGAACCAAGTATTTTCTTTCCTATATCGAGTGCTTGCTCATAATATTTCAGTGCATTGCTGTAATCACCAAGCTTATAGTAACAAGAAGCTATATTATTATAACATCCTACAACTTCTGGTTGATTCTCAAAACCATTTTTCATGTGGAGGAGAGACTGCTGAAAACTTTCCAATGCTTCTTTATTCCTCTTTGCATTCTGTAAAGCTGTCCCTAGACGGTTGTAAATCAACGAAATTTTATAGGCATTTTGTTCTTTCGAGGTCAGGTGAGTCTCTAATATTGTATTATACACTTCAATAGCTTGTTTTGGTGCCCCAAAAGCATCATATACTTGAGCCAAATTATCCTGACAATCCAAAACTCTAGAGTCTCTCTCTCCAAACGAATCAATCATTATACTCAGTGCTTTGTTTTTGTGTTCAAGTGTTTTATCAAAGTTGCCTAGTCCTTGATAGGAAGCTCCAATTGTGTTATGGAAGCTTGTGATGATTAAGCTTTTATCAATAGCACCCATTACCTTACAAAGTGCAAGCCCTTCAAAAAGTTGATCCAGAGCTTTTTCATAGTCCATCATTAAATTGTAAGTACGACCAAGGTTTTTGTAACTGACAACAGTGTCAGTATGAGTCTTGCCTAAAGCCTTTACACATATTACCTGGACTTTTTGGAAGCAAAACAGAGCTTTGTCGTGTAACCCCAAATCATTGTACGTATTTCCTAAATTATTAAAAGTTTTGGCTACATCCGGGTGATTTTCGCCATAGGATTTAATAAATATGTCTAAGGCCAGCCAACGATACTTAACAGATTCCTCTGGCTTGTGTAGTTCGGCCAAAGCACTTCCAATGTTCGAATAACAAACGGCGATGTTGGGATCATTGTATCCCTCCCAGTAAGTACATGTTTACATCTGCTATTAGCTAGCTTACCTTTGCATCAAAAAGATATGAATAA
>NZ_CANLRP010000050.1 GCF_947493425.1 uncultured Microscilla sp.
CTATTTGAAAATAAGCGTGCTATGAATTTATTAGCTACCTGTGAGACAGGGTGTACCTAGCACCTAACACCTAGTCCCTAGAACCCTGTTATTACCACCAACTAAATAAAACACACATGGCAAAGGCAGTCAAATACATCGGGTTGCTGGCTACCTTTCTACTATATCACTCTTTGGTAAAGGCGCAGCCCATTGTCTCAAGCAAAGACAGTAGCCAAGTAAACCGTTCACGGTTACGCACCCTCATTGTGGGTAGTTCGGTATTGTATGGGGCTGGTTTGGTAGGCTTAAATGAGGTTTGGTACAAAAACTCTCCCAGACAGTCATTTCATTGGTTTGATGATAGCCAGGAGTGGAAACAAGTAGATAAAGTAGGGCATTTTTACAGTACCTATCATTTTAGCCTGGGGGCTTCCAGGGCTTTTCGCTGGACAGGCTTGTCAGAAAAAAAGTCGATGTTTTGGGGAGCCATCATGGGCATTGTGGTAATGACCCCAATAGAAATCCTCGATGGGTTTTCGGCGGGTTATGGTGCTTCACTCAGCGATTTTTTTGCCAATGCCAGCGGGGCTATGTTTTTGTATGGGCAACACGCCTTGTGGGGCGAAACCCGTATCCATCCCAAATATTCGTTTCATCGTACCAAATACCCCCATCAACGCCCTGAATTGTTGGGCAAATCGTTTTCTGAGGAAATATTGAAAGATTACAACGGGCAAACTTTTTGGCTTTCAGTAGACGTTGATAAATTTTTGCCAAAAGGCAACCGCTATCCCAAATGGCTCAACCTGGCAGTAGGCTATGGTGCCGAAAATATGATTTTTGCCCGTGACTATCAAAACATTAACGCAGGGCTTCCTCCTTATCGTCAACTTTACCTTTCGCTTGACCTCGACCTTACCGCCATCAAAACTAAAAGTAAGTTTTTAAAAAGTTTGATTTTTTTTGTCAATATGATTCATTTGCCAGCCCCCGCTATATCGTTTAGTTCGGCAAAAGGGGTGAGGTTTCATGGGTGGTATTACTAAAGGGGTAAACCTTGAGCGAGGAGGTCATCGAATGGTTCTATTGGCGTTAAAGGCAATGAGTATTTACCTTAGGAATGGTGAGAAATTAAATTACCATTCTTGAGGTAGAGGTTTTGTTTTGAGACGAGGCTATTTTTTGCGCCCATAGCAGCGCTACGGGTAATAAAAATAACGAAGTATCAAGGCGAAAAATCACCCCTCAGAGTGTAAATTTATTTTTGAACAATTCCTTAGGGAGTGTTATAGCTGATATCTTCAATTGGTTAACGTAAGTTGTGGGTTATAGAATTAAAAGCTTTGATTATCAAAAGTTTGACTATTTTTTGAACTTGAATAATAGTCACTTGAAGCACCGATATACATCGGTATCTAAGGACTTGCGACTCATACCTTGTAGCTTGAATTAGTGAATTAAAGTTTGATCACCTATTGTTATTTGATAAAGAGTTATTTTTGTGCATAAAATGTGTACTTTTCAACCAAATAACTCTTATTATAAAAGGTGGTGACTTATGCGCCACCCTGTTTGTTCACCTACTTTCCTTAGGTTATGCCTATATATACCCAAGTTGTAGTTGATAAATGGAAAAAAAAGCACAGATTTTTACTGAAATAAAATATAACTTACTGAAAATCAGTAATAAAAAAGAGCAACAATTAAAAATTGCTGCCCTTGTACATCTAAATTAACACTGATAAAAAAACGTCTATTCTTTAGTTGATCCCATCCACATTAGGTACATTGTTACCACGTCTCTTTTTACGCTTGCGGCGTTTTTTGCGTAGCTCACGCATTTTGCGGGCATCCATCGACATTTTACCAAAACGATAAGAAAAGCTCAGAAATGCAATGCGGGTTTCTGGCTTAAAGTTACCCACTTGCATAAAGTCAGTGCCATTGGTAAGGAAGCCATAACGACGGGTATTAAATATATCGCTTACTCTTAGCCCCAGGGTGCCTTTGCCTTTCAATACTTTATAGTTAATGGCGGCATCTACTGAATACACTTCTTCCATTTCGCCTTGTGCCAATACAATAGGAGCACGGTAGCGCCCTGTAACCTGGGCGTTGAATTTAGAACTAAACTTAAAGTTACTCAACAGCTTGGTTTGGTAGCTAAATGCTTCATTGTTGAGTTCATTTTCAAGGTTCGAACCATCAATTTCGGTTTTATAAAAGTTACCACTCAGGGTAAAGTTCCACCATTTGGTCGCCCTCATATTAAAAGCCCCCTCTATGCCATAGTTACGCCCCGACTCCAGGTTGTCATACGAGCGGGTAATGATATTATTGACGTTGTCTTCCAACAGAATACGTTGAATATTGCCCCGAATGTCTCTAAAATAAGTGGTCATGTTCAAGGTGATGCCTTTGTGGGTATGGGTATAGCTTAACTCATAAGAGTTGATAAACTCAGGCAGTAAGGCCGGGTTTCCCTGAAACTGGTTGTTGGCATCTATTCTGATAATAAAAGGGTTGAGGGCACGGGTGCGAGGACGGTTGATGCGTCGACTATAGTTAGCAGTAAACGTTCCTTGTTTACTGATTTTATAGCTTATAAAACCACTTGGAAACATATTTAAAAACTCATTTCTGTAGTTTTGGTCAGTGTTTTCAACTACCGCATCCGACATGGTTTGTTCTACTCGTAACCCTACCTGAAAGCTTAACTTTTTGGTCAATTCGTGGTTGTAGATACCATAAGCGGCGTGTACTTGCTCATCGTAACGAAAATCATTGTTTTGAGTAAGGTCTGGAATGTAGTTGCCCGTTCCGGTGGCATCGTTCAATACCGAATAACCATTGAATATATTTCTTATGGTAGTTTTGAGTCCCATTTCCAATTTCACACTTTTATTTACTGGCAACTCAAAATCCAATTGAGCGGTAGTTATATTAAACTTGTTGTCGGTTTCGTTAATAGTCAATGCCGAATTGCCTCCCGTGGGCGTACCATCCTCATTGCGAGGGGCCAGGGCAAGGTCTGAGCTAAACAAGCTGCTTGAACGCGAATGACGTATATCTAACGCCAGGACTTTATCAGGGTTATTAAAATATCTTTTGTAGCCAGCGTTAAAATCCATATTATTGCCATCACTGCCCAACTCATTGTCGAGCAATGAGCGCGACAAAAAAGTACGATTGCCTCCGTTTACTTGTTGCTCGTTTACCTGGTCAGTGATCATGTCTCTGCCAAAGCCTCTGATGCTGTACAAACCACTAAAAGTCAAAGTGTTTTTTTCGTTCAGGTTGATGTCTATTCCTGCTTTGAGCAAATTTGAATGAAACTGCATGTCACCATCACCTACTTGATTCAAAAAAGTAGTCGTATCACGGGCGTCGTTATAAGTTTCACGCACATTGGTAGAGTTCATAAAACGGTTAAACAAGTTGCCGCTATAATTTACATAGGCGTTGATAGCCCCAGTACGCAACCCCAAACGAAGCGAACCACTGTATTTGTCGTTGGTACCTACATTGAGGTTTACAAAACCATTCATTCCACGCAATACGTTTTTTTTCAGTACAATATTGATGATGCCCGACATGCCGTCTGGGTCATATTTTGCCGAAGGATTGGTGATTACTTCTATTTTTTTGATGCTCGACGCCGGAATTTGCTCCAAAGCAGCCTGGCGCCCACCCCCTGTCAATCCAGAAGGCTTGCCATCAATAAATACCGTTACATTGGCGCTTCCGCGTAAACTCACATTGCCGTCCTGGTCTACATCTACTGAGGGCACATTTTGCAGCGCATCTAACGAGGTGCCACCAGTACTGGTAATGTTTTTTTCTACGTTGAACACCTTGCGATCGGCTTTGATCTCCATTGTTTCACGCTCAGCGGTCACAGTGACTGTGCCCAGCTTTTCGGCGTTCGATTGTATGCCCACTTCTCCCATATTTTGTTCTATGCCATCGCCCCGGTATTTTTTAGGAAAGAGTTTGATGGGACCCAGGGTTTTCACTTTATAACCAATATAATTTACTTTGAGCTGGTACATGCCTAGCTTTACCTCACTGATAGAAAACTTGCCCTTGTCATTGGCAATGGCTCCTGTAATTATTTTTTTTGTACGCATGTTTACCAACGCCACCGTAGCAAACTCTACTGGTTTTCCGGTAGAAGCATCTTTCACCACGCCATATACTTTTCCGATGGCGGGCATTTGCCTTTTTTGCCCTTTTTTGACAGGAGGTTTTTTTTGCTGTGCCTGAGTACTTGTAAAGCCTAGTATCAGTCCAAACACTAATAATTTGGTAATAAGAAGGTTTTTCATGGTATAATTCTTTAATGTATAATTTTTCATGGTATAAATGTTTTCTTAGGAATGTATGCTGTTTGGTTAAAAATAGGAATGAACCATCAACTGCAGCCTGCATCATCTTTAAAAAATCACACTTTTATGCTGTATTTGGTTGCTCTATATGGGAAGCAACGTTTTTACAAAACTAGTGAATGGCTCTATTTCATACATGTATAATCTACCTATAGCCTTATTTTCTAGACCAATCACCCAATCACATCTCTATGAAATGCCTGATTTTATAGATAAGTTAAAGTACAGATTATCAATTATTTAACAAATTATTAACAGGTTGTAGTGGGAGGTTACTCTACTTTGTGGGCGTTTAAGCGCAGGAGTGTTGAACGTTTTTTCTTGCTTTTGCTACAAGCTGTATGTTGAAGGTCGTTGCCTAAACTTGTTTATCCCCTTAAACTTATAGAACTTTGCAGTTACAAACATTCGGGGCAACTGAACTGCCCTCACTACCTTTTAAAAGACTAAGATGATGGCAACAGTAAGCCAAAAACAAGATATAAGAAAACTTTCAGTGGCTGATATTAGCAGCTTTTTGGCAAGTAAAGGTGAGAAAGCCTTTCGAGCCAAACAAATATATGCCTGGCTATGGCAAAAGTCGGCAAATAGTTTTGAGGAGATGACCAATTTGTCGCTCAAGCTGCGGGAAATGTTGCAAACACACTTCGACATTACTGCATTGACGGTAGATCAACAACAAATTAGTAATGACCAAACAATTAAGTCTACCTTTAAGCTTTACGATAACCATATCATAGAAGGAGTACTCATTCCGGCTAAAGACCGAATGACTGCCTGTGTGTCGTCGCAAGTGGGTTGCTCGCTTACCTGTAAGTTTTGTGCTACAGGTTATATGTCACGCAAGCGTAACCTTGAACCAGGAGAAATTTATGATCAGGTAGTGGCCATTGCCCGACAAGCCGAAGAAAACTACCAACAACCCCTTACCAATATAGTATATATGGGGATGGGCGAACCTTTGCTCAATTATGCCAACGTACTAAAGTCAGTAGAGCACATTACCTCGCCCGAAGGCTTAAATATGTCGCCTAAGCGAATTACAGTATCTACCGCAGGCATTGCCAAAATGATTAGAAAACTAGGCGATGACGAAGTGAAGTTTAACCTGGCTTTGTCGTTGCACGCTGCCAACGATGAAAAGCGCAACGAAATAATGCCCATCAACGAGAGCAACACCTTGGTAGCTTTGCGCGATGCATTGAAATACTACTTTCAGAAAACCAAAAACCGGGTGACTTACGAGTATATTGTGTTTCATAACTTTAACGACTCGCTCAAAGACGCTGAAGAGTTATACCGTTTTACCCGTCATTTGCCTTGTAAAGTAAACATTATAGAGTATAACCCCATTGCAGAAGCAGATTTTGTAAATACTAAAGAAGATAAGTTGGCTAAATTTGCCAAATACCTGGAAGGCAAAGGGGTGATTGTAAACGTGAGACGTAGCCGAGGCAAAGACATTGACGCTGCCTGTGGACAATTGGCAATCAAAGAAGAGAAATAGTTGACATGTAGTTCTATAGCCATAAAAAAAGCGTAGTTGTTTCAATAACAACTACGCTTTTTTGATATGGAGTAATGAAAACCAAGTCCCCAGCTCCTAAAACCTATAACTTATCTCCTAAAACTCAACACCCCCCCCGAACAATAGTCAGAGGTTTTCTTGGTATCGTAAGTAAACCGAATGTAGTAGATACCAGTACGTTGGCAAGTGTACTGAATAGCATCGTAATACTTACCATCTACATAACTAGTAGCAATGGCTTTTTTACGTGAATTGAGCAACGTAATTTGTAAACCTTCGTTTTTGCGGCCTTTTCTGGCAAGCGATATAAGGTATTTTGAGTTACGGCTAAGAATGTAAGAGTATTCAATTTTTTTCTTTTTGCCATTCAACCCATTGACAGGGTATCCTTTGAGAAAGGTAAAACCTTTGGGTAGACTGCTAATACCCTTGCGTACAATTTGCTTGGCTGAGCAGGGAGCGTTGGTTACCGGAGTAGGTGATGGGTGGAACCAAGACATTAACGAAGCGAGTAAGAAACTGAAGATCATGAGTAGCTTTGTTTTTTGTTGATACTAAAAAGACTTTCCAAATTATAAAAATTCAGAAAGCCTTTGAATAAAGTGGTGATATATTTAACAGAGTTGATTAACGTTTGAACGCCAATACACCTCCTGCGCAATAATCGTGTTTGCCATCAAACTTAAAGGTAATGTAGTAGATACCAGTAGCACCACATTTATACCCTAAACCTGGGTAATATTTACCTTTTACATAGCTTGAGGCTATTTTTTTTCTTCTAGAGTTCATAATCGAAACAATTACTCCTACATTTTTTGGGTGACTATTTTTTAGTCTCACAGTGTAAGTAGAGTTCTTACTGAAAATGTATGAGTACTTAATCGTTTTTCTTGCTCCACCTCTACCATCAATCGGGTAAGCTTTCAGGAAAGTATAACCTCTTGGTAGTTTGCTGATTGCTGCGTCAGTAAAAGCTTTTGTATTGCAAGCCATTGGTTTTACAGCTTCTGCCTTCACTGGCGTAGTTGGTGAAACATTGGTGAATGAAAGAAAAAACGACAGAATTAGATTCAAGACCATCATAATAATTTTGGTTTTTTAGTAGAATTATGTCAAAAATGCTTTGTTTTTATTCTTTGTGTAAAACAATTGATCTGTTAGAGATTTAAACAAAAAATATAAATCAATCTCATAAAAGCTTACTTTACAAATGTATAATATTTTTTGAAAAACCCCACATCATCGAAACTTTTTAAAAGATCAAATGATATGGCTCACTGGATTTTCTTAAGTAACTCATTCCGCTTTGAAAAATTTTACATAATCAAACAAAATTATAGATTATGCTTGTTTTATTAGACGAAATGATTGATTTGTAATACCTGTATTTATCAGGTTTTTAAAAGCTTTCCAATAACACATTCATACGAAAACTAAGCGGGTTTAGTTTTTCTAATATTTGAGAAATGAACGCAGGGTTATTGACATAAATACTCAAAATATTGTCTTTACGCTCTTGTGGGGCACCATTTGGAAACAATTTTTCTTTCAATTTTAGTAGTTGATTAATTTCAGTTTCCAATTTACGCTCTTCCGACTTCTTAAGTCTTTTCTCTATATTGCCCAACGACTTCAGGCTTTTTTGCTGCTCCGATTTAATAAAACCTTCCAATGATTTATCTACCTCCAGGGCTTTTTGCACCACACTCGCAAACGCTTTATTGAGAGCTTCTACCTCTTGGTCGAGCTTAAGCTCGTTTTCTGAGTTTTTGAGGACAAAATTTTTACGCAATGTTACCTCGTCCAAAAATAAGTCGGCAATGCTTAAATCCAACTTTTCCTTTTTCTTATGATTGATGTGGTCAACAAAAAGCACAAAGTTGCGGGGTTGTAACAAAGGAAAAGGACATTGGTAATGCTCGAACACCCCTTTGAGCTGTAGCCAGTACACAAGTTCGCTTGGACCACCTATATAGCTCAGGTTGGGCAAAATACACTCTTGATACAAGGGACGCAAAATAACATTGGGGCTAAACCTTTCGGGGTGCTGCTCAATGAGTGCTTCCATTTGAGCAGTTGAAAAGCTCAAGTCGGTATTCAAAACCTTAAACTCTTCGCCCTCCCAAACAATGCGTTCACGGGTGTTGCCTTCCAGATAAAAGAAATTGATTTCGCGGGGGGTTACTTGAGTTTTGTAATTGAGTTGATCTAGTTTTTCGCTGGTTTGGCGTACAATGTCAAAAGATGCCGGGGTCAGCACCTCTTCTTTGATAATGGGCTGAAACACCTTTTTGAGTCCAGTATGGTCAGCATCCAGAATCACCAGGTCAGTATTGGCAAATAGTTGGTGTACCAGGTAGCGGGTGGCATCGCTCAACGATGAGTGCTGAGCGTAAGCCTGGGCAAATAAATCGGTTTTGGGCTCATTGATCTGTTCAAATATTTGGGCTACATTTTCGGGGTTAAACCGTCCCACAGCTCCAGTTTGGTCAGTGTTCCAGGTGTAGGTTTTGCCAAACAAATTGAAATGATTGATTTCGGCAAAGTCGTGGTCTTCGCTTGCCATCCAATAAACAGGTATAAAGTTGTACGCTGGATATTTGGCTTTCAGTGCTTTGGCAGTATTAATTGCCGCAGCAATTTTATATACAAAATACAAAGGTCCCGTGGCCAGGTTGAGCTGGTGCCCGGTAGTTACAGTAAAAGTGTTTTTATCGAGCAAAGCATCTATTTGTGCCTGAGGGGGTGCGGGCACTTGTTGGTATTGTTGGGTGAGTGCCTCGTGTAGTACTTGGCGGGTATCAGCCGAAAACGTTTTTTTGAGGGCTATTTGCTGTTCGAAGTTTTCGATGTGGGGCAATTGGTGATAAAACTCCTTCAGGGCATCCTTTCCGCTGATATAGTCTACAAAAGTGTCAGAGAATACGCCTGCTTGGGCAAAATCAATTTGATGTAATTGCATGGTGTAACTTGTTTGTTTATGTTGAAGCCTTCGGTATTTTAGTATTTGAATAATAAACGTAAGCCAAACTAAAGACTACGGCTGAGTTTGAGTAATTTATTGATTATTAGATAGTTGTTTTGGGCTGACGAATGAAACCTTTATTCGTGAAGCAAAAATACAGGGATTTTTAAATGTGTCCTGTTAAATGGATGTTAAGTTAGATTAGCCCTGGTTTTTTTTATATCAAATGGTCAAATTCAGGGTTTAACAAGTATTTAGTGATGTAATTAAAATTGTTAATTTCGTTGTTAGTCTTACAAATACTTTCTTGCTATATTATCCATCCAATCAAACCTATTCAAATAATAAAACAATAACAATACACTCATATAACAATAAACAACAAATTATGATGCGGATGAGGGCTTTTACTATGATGATGTTGCTATGGCTGGCAGGTATGCATACAGCCCAGGCACAACAAAAAGACTATCAGAAATTGTACAATGACATGGTACAAGCTGCCAGGCAAAAAAAATATCCTACTGCCGTAAAATACGCCGAAGAAATGCTACCAGGCATAGAGGGTGTATTAGGAAAAGGCTCTAAACAACTGGGTTCTTTTTACTATAGTGTAGCTGGGTTTTACCAGGCAGTACAAAAGTACGACAAAGCAGCGCAAATGTACCAACAGTCGCTGGCAATACGAAAAAACTTAGAGGGGGGCAAAGCTGCCAGTTATTTCAAAACTCAACGACGCTTGGCAAGGCTTTACCTTCAGACTAAAAAAATGGCCAAGGCAGAGAAAATTTATGCCCAAATGCTCGAAAGCCAGAAAAGTGCCCTGGGCGAGAAAAGCCCTGAATATGCCCTTACCTTGTATAACCTGGCCAACCTCAACAGGGACTTGGGCAAACCTGCAGAAGCGAAAAAATACTATACGCAGGCATTGGCTATTCAAAAAGCGAGCATAGGCGAACAACACCCCGATTATTTGAATACCCTCGAAGGGTTGGCGTTTTTGTATAATCAGGAAGGAGACTATAAAAAAGCAATGCCTTTGTTTGAAAAAATATGGCAAACCTATAAAGCGACCGTAAAAAACAGCCACCCCCAATACATAAGAGCCGTAGGCAACCTTGCTGAAATTTACTTTGCGGTAGGCAAGTACAACAAAGCCGATCCTTTGTACAACGAAACAGTGCAGCTCCTTAAAGCTACTAAAAGCCCTTTGTATGGCAGGTATTTGGCAAGCATGGCGGTGCTCAAAGAGGTGCAGGATCGTTATGACGAGGCCGAAAAACTGTACAAAGAAGCCATTGCTGAATTGAAAAAAGAGGTGGGTGAGCAACACCCCGATTATGCCCAGGCGATGCACGACTTTGGCAAGCTGTATGAGCTGAAAAATGAGCTCAACAAAGCCGAACAGATGATGAAAAAGGCGCAAACGATTAGAGCGCAGGCGTATGGCAAAAGCTCACCCAAATACGCTGAATCATTGAATGACCTAGCCAAGTTGTATTTTAAGATGGGCAAGCATCAACAGGCGCTTACCTATGCCAAACAAGCACTAGAGATTCGTCAGAAAGGCAATGACAAAGCCGCAGAGATGACCACCATCCGAAACATAGCGAATATCTATTGGACTTTGAAACGGTTTACCGAAGCCGAAAAGTATTACAAAACGGTGTTGGATTACCAAAAAAAGACCCAAGGAGCGTTGCACAAAGAGTATTTGACCACGCTCAATCGCCTGGGGGAGATGTATGATGCCCAAAATCGATTGAAAGAAGCCGTTCAGGTATATAAAAAAGTACTCAAAGGAAGGGCGCAAACATTGGGTACCAACCACCGCGATTATTTGCTTACTTCGTATGACCTGGCAATGGTGTACATTACCGAAGAAAACAAGTTAGACAGTGCTTTTAGCCTATTGCAGGATCTGGAAAAAAACGCCAGTGTATTGCGTAAGATGCCAGATGTATATGCCAATATATTAAGAAACCTGGGCGGGATTTATTACCAACAAGGTAAAATAACTGAAGCTAAAAAACGCTTTGCCCAGTGTATAAAAGTGTACCCCCGACGCGATGAAAGTTATATTTATTTTCTTAACTCTTTGGCTGCCTCTTATGTAGAGTCGGGTAGCTATACTACTGCCGACTCGCTGTATTCGGCATCGTTGCGGTTGAGTCGACAAAAGTATGGGCGTAATAGTGAAATATATGCGGTGACACTTGACGAGTCGGGCAAGATGTATGAACAAGCAGGGCGCTACGACGAAGCCCTGAAAAATTACCAGGAGGCATTGAAACTGGAGAAGAAAATAAAGGGTGCCAATAGCCCCGAATACGCCCGCGCGCTACACGATTTGGGGGTGGTGTTTAAGGCAATGGGTAAATATGCCGAAGCCGAACAAAGTTTTTTGAAGGCAGAGCAACTACGTAAGGTAAACCCGGGTGTTGCCTCTTACGCTTATTCTGCTACATTAAACGGGATGGGCAATTTGTATAAAGCAATGGGACGCTATCAGGAAGCCGAAAAGATGTATATACAAGCGCTCGATATTAGACGAAAAACGCTGGGGGAACAACATTTTGAGTATGCCGTTACCTTGAACGACTTGGCGGGGTTATACCGTAAACTGGGCAAGAAAGCCGAAGCACGTAAATTGTATACTCAGGCGTTGGCTATTAGGCAGGCAGAGCTGGGCGAGCAACACCCCGATTATGCGTCGTCTTTAGACAACCTGGCGGGTTTGTACCGAGATGAGGGCAACAAACAAAAAGCCGAAGAATATTACTTAAGGGCGCTTGAGATCAGAGGGAAAACGTTGGGCAATAACCACCCAGCTTATGCGGCATCGTTGAACAACCTGGCGGTGTTTTATGAAGAGTTGGGCAAATTGGCTGAGGCAGAGCAAGCTTATAAACAAACTATAGATATTTTTAAAGAAAAACTAGGCGACAATCACCCTGATTATGCAGCGGCTTTGGGTAATTTGGGCGTTTTCTTAGAAGCCCAGGGTAAGTTTGACCAAGCCGAGCAGTACTTTAGCAAGGCAGTGAAGATTGTGCTCAGGCAAATTGATCATACTTTTTCTTCGTTAAGCGAAGATGAAAAAAAACAGTTTTATGAAGTCAATAAGCGCTTTATAGATGGTTTTATGCGTTTTGCCTTCAATTCATCAGGCTTGCGGTTGTCAAAGGGGCAAACCAAGCTACCAGTATTGGGCGATGCGTATAACTTACAGTTGGCTACCAAAGCCCTTATTTTGAATGCTACCTCTAAGGTACGGCGCCGTATTATGGCAAGCGGCAACCAGGCTTTGATTACCAAATACAATGAGTGGCAAGAGGTGAGAGAACAGATTGCCAATTTGTATAACCTGGGCGATGCTGCGCTCAACCGCAAGGGAATTAATGTACAAGCCTTGGAAGCAAAGGCCAACTCGCTAGAGCGGGAGTTGTCTGCCAAAGCCGAGGGGTTTCGTGGGGCTTATAACCCTTCATTACCCACTTGGCGCGATGTGCAAAAGCGTTTGAAGCCAGGCGAAGCAGCTATAGAAATGATACGTTTGCGTACGCGTAAAGACAGTGTTTACTACAGCGTGCTGGTGATAAAACCTGAGACTAAAGAGCATCCGGAGTTTTTGACCATTCGCAATGGTAAAAAGCTTGAAACCCGTTATGTAGCGTATTATAAAAATGCCATTCGCTTTAAACGCCAAGACCGCTACTCTTATAAAATGTTTTGGCAACCTTTTCGTAAAGCACTCAAAGGGGTAAAAAAGGTATACATTTCGCCCGATGGTGTGTATAATCAAATTAACCTAAATACGCTCCAAAATCTCGAAACGAACAAGTATGTACTGGACGAACTAGAGGTAGCGATGGTGACCAATACCCGCGATATATTAGGCTTTGGTAAGCGTACAACTACCCACAAGCAAGCGGTATTGTTGGGGCACCCCAAATACTATATCAAGCCGGAAGGCAAGATAAATATGGTGAAGAAAAAAAATAACCTGGATCAACAACAAGACTCCTGGCTGAAGCACGCTTTTTTTGCCGACTTGCCAGGTACAGCAGTAGAAATAGCTGGTATAAAAAAGGTGTTAAAACGACAAGCCTGGAACACAGAGGTTCATTTGGGTAACAAAGCCCTTGAAGACAGCTTGAAAACAATCAAAAACCCTGATATTTTGCATATTGCCACGCATGGTTTTTTTATTCCTTCGCTTAGTGATGGAGAGCAGGATTCGCGTGGGGTAAAAATAAAAGCCCAGAAAAAGAAGAAAAAGGGCAGTAACCCACTAGACAATGACCCTATGTTGCGTTCGGGGTTGATTTTGGCCGGAGTGACAGATTATTTTAAGGCAACCGAGAAGCCCAACACCGATGATGGGGTGCTGACAGCTTATGAGGCAATGAACCTACAGCTTGATGAAACCGATTTGGTGGTGCTGTCGGCGTGTGAAACCGGGCTGGGCAAGGTACAAAGTGGCGAAGGGGTATATGGGCTGCAGCGAGCTTTAAAAATAGCGGGGGCGCGTACCGTGCTTATGAGTTTATGGAAGGTGAGCGATGAGGCGACCCAAAAACTGATGAATGCTTTTTATGAAGAGTGGCTTAAGTCGGGGAATAAAAGGCAGGCTTTTCAGAAAGCGCAACTAAAAATAAGAAAAGATTATAGTCACCCATATTATTGGGGGGCTTTTGTAATGGTGGGGGAATAGTATTTTTTCACTCAAATTGCCAGACCCGCCAGATGTTCCAAACCTGGCGGATCTGACTAAAAACGCGTCTGTTTTTGGGCATAATGATAGCCCTTTTTACAGCTCTAATACTAGGTTTACCTTAAATACCTCTTCACCAGGGGTTACTTTGAGGGTATACTTATGAGCATATAGCAGCTCAAGTTGCCTTTGCGCGTTTTTGAGCCCCAAGCCCGACTTTTCTTCTAATTGATTGTTGGCAAACGGATTTACCGTGTTTTCTACCCAAAAGCTCAATTGCTGGTTGGTTACTTTTAGCTCAATGCTAATCGACGACGTTTGTTGTTTGCTAATGCCATGTTTAAAAGCGTTCTCGACAAAAGTAATCAGCAACATAGGGGCAATTAGGCATTCAGGCGCATCTATTGCCACCTCAAAGTTAATATTTACGGGATTGTGTTTGCCGGCAAACCGCAGCTTTTGCAACTCTATATAAGTCTCAATATAAGCCACTTCGCGCTCCAGGGCTATTTTATCCACATTGCTTTCGTGCAACATGTACCTAATCAGTTTCGATAGCTTGGCAATGCCTTCTGCGGTTCGTTCCGATCCGTCGTTTAATGCCGAAGCATATAGGTTATTGAGGGTATTGAACAAAAAATGAGGGTTCATCTGCGACTTCAAAAATTTGAGCTCGGTTTGAAGCTTGGCTTGTTGCAAATATTGCTTTTCGGTTTCGTGCTGCACCCAATCTTGCGTAAAGCGAGCTCCAAAAGAAGTGACAATAAACATTAAATACAAGGCGGGTTGTATGCTTGCAAGGTTATGAAAATAATCAGGTGGGTAATTGTCTTGAGGCATGGTAGGCGGAATCACATTTACCAAAAAATAATCAATTCCTATTTCTATACCATAACACATCACTATCAAGGCTATAAAGTAATAGAGGTACTTGAAGTATTGCTTTTTTTGAAGAAAAGTAGGCATCAAAAACTCAGCATTGCCATAAAACAGTATTGCCTTAAAAATATTGCCTACCCATAGTGGAATCAAAAAACGCATATCGTGGTAGCGCACATCGTGAAAAATACTGTTCTTGTCAGAGTAAGTCAGCCTGCTAGATGAAAAGGTATAATAAAAGTAAGAAACCGCTACCCAAAAAAGTGCGTGCAATACTATGGTAATGATTTTTTGAGGTTTCATGCAAGGAGGTTTAACGTGGAACAGCTCGAAGTTAGGCAAAACCTATGAATCTAATAAGAGGGAATGAGGTTTTTTTGATCAACGCCTGGGTTTATTGTACCAACGGTACATAATACTGTAAAACCGCTTTGTTACCAGCAATGGCACCATACATCAAAAATACCAGTACGTTGCTGTATTGAGTTTTTTATACTACCACAAGTTGCCTTCATTGCTGCCAATTAGAAAAGCTGAGGTGGCTTTACACAACCAATAAATATAAACTCATGAAAAAACTTACCTTATTCAATCTTTGTATTTGCTTAGTAGCAATGTTTGCCCTGGGTACATTACAAGCCCAAAACCACGCCCGCACCATTGACCAATACCTGACTAAAGCCCACCAAGAGGGTTTTACGGGAGTGGCTTTGGTGGCGCACAAAGACAAGATCATTTTTAGTCAAGGGTATGGCTTTGCCAATCGTGAAAAGCGCCTTGCTTTTGATCCAAACTCGGTATTTGACATTGGCTCTATTACCAAGCAGTTTACTGGGGCAGCCATTATGAAACTGGAAATGGAAGGCAAACTGAAAACGACTGATTTATTGAAAAAATATTTGCCCAACTTGCCCACCCACATGCACAAAATTACCCTCCATCACTTGCTTACCCACAGCGCAGGCTTGCCCGGTGGCATAGGCCCCGACGAGGAGGTGTTGAGTAAAGAAGCTTACCTGAAAAGGTTGTTTACCAAAAAACTAAGTGATTCGTTTGGCTCGTTTGCTTATAGCAATGTGGGGTACAGCCTGTTGGCAATGGTTATAGAGCAAGCAAGCGGGATGGAGTATGAGCAGTTTTTACACAAAAAAATATTTGTTCCTGCCGGAATGACTCAAACCGGGTATAGATTGCCCACCTGGAACACCAAAAATATAGTAGTGGGTTATCGCAATGGCAACCGTTGGGGCAGTACCCACCTCAAGTGCCATTACGACCAAGGCGTTACTTACCACCTCAAGGGCAACGGAGGCATTATGTCTACCGTGCTCGACCTACACAAGTGGTACAAGGCAATTAAAAACAACACTGTATTGTCGAAAGAGGCCACCCAAAAATACATTGCCAAACATATAAAAGACGGAGGCGGACACTATGGTTATGGTTGGGGCACCGAACCTAAGCCCGGCAGAGAAATAGTGTGGCACAATGGCGGCAATGGTTTTTTTAATGCTTTTATGGGGTATTATCTTGCCAAAGATTTGGTAATTATTGTGGCCACCAACTATGGTACAAGTGCTGACCCTTATGCCCACCAAATAGACCGTATCATGCACGGCGAGTTTAAAACAATGAATGAAAAACTGGCAAAGCGCTATGGGGGGGCGTATCGCTTGCCTTCCGGCGAAAAATTTAAGGTACGTTTCAACGCCAACAGTCAGTTAGAGGTACCTATTACCACTGCCAAGTTATACACGCTTTTTTCAGGTACCAATACTGACAAGGTTTCCGTAGCAAAGGCTTATAACCAAAAAATAACCGTACTTGTCAACGCCTTGCTCCAGCACGATTATGCTCAATACGCCAAGTTAGAACATCAGTATATGACTGAAGAGTCAGAAGAAGCAATAGCACGCCAAATAAAACGCAGTCTTGAACGCAGAGAGAAACGCCTGGGCAAAATACAGGCAGTGGAGGTGTTGGGCAGTGTGGCGCGTCAGGGTGGAAAATATTATTTAAGTGCAGCAAAACTCACCTTTGCAAAGGGAAATCATTATGTTTTTTATACCTGGCAAGGAAACCAACTGATTGGTATGAGGGCATTGAACGAAGCTGGAATGACCAAAAAGTTTGATTACCAGGGTGAGCAAACCTTTTTTGCAAAAAGCAACCAGCTTAAAATACAACTCACTACCCAACAAGGCAAGCCTGCTATAAGGGTAGGAGACAAGGTGTTGGTGAAGGAGTAGGGGCTGTTTATTATAGCTTTAAGCGACAAGTAACAAGCTTCACGGAGTTGGAAACACGGGCAAGCCCTTAGATGCTGATGTATATCGGTGCAATAAGGCGCAAGGGCTTATCCTGCTAATGACTAATAATTTCATTTTCAGTATACTATGAATCGTTGCAAGCTTGTGAGCCCTCAGCAGTGAATTTTGTCAGTTGTACTATAATGCAATGCCGCTTTTACTAAAACTACAAAAGTGGTAACAGCCATTCACTTCGAGGTTGTTGCCATTTTATTTGCATCAAATCTACCTCAGGGTGAATGTAAGGCTGGCTTTTTCTACCATTAAACGCCAAGTACGACTTTGCCCTAATTTGGATTTTTGGGTGCCCCTCTTGCCTGAGTTGTTTGCCTAAGTGATGCGCCAACTGCAAGATCATATCGGGTTGGGTAGCCATCATTTTTTCCTGCAAAGGCGTCAGTATTTTGCCCGGTAAAATCTCCCATTGTTGTTGGGTTTGCGGGTCATGCGCCACAAAACTTACCAAACCCGTTTTTTCAATCAACATCACATTCCAGGCAAACCTAAACCCTTCCTCTGTCCAAAGAACATCGCCTTTGTACAACCAGTGGCGCAATGGTAGCAAACATTGAACGATTAAAAAAAACGCCACAAAACCCTTGACCAATCGAGTGCGCCAAGGCAGGGCAGGAGAGGAGTGGCTTGGCGCCAATACAGGCGATGAGAAAACCCTTTGGTAAAAACCCGTAGAGAAGAAAACTGTAGCACTCACCATCATTATCCAAGGAAAAATACCAATATTGAACAATAGCCAGGTAAGCAAGTGAAACACTACTACCAACCCATAAGCCACTGGGCGCGACACCCACCAGGCAAGCAAAAAAGCAATGCTCAAATCAAACAAAGCCCCTGCCCAGCTCATCAGGTAAGGCACCCAATCGTACTGAAGCCAGGCACCCACCAACGGGTAGTTGGTACGCACCGCAAGCCAGGTTTTGAGTGGTTCGGCGTATACCAACCAATCATACTTAAGCTTGGCTATTCCAGCAAAAAAATACACCAGCCCGATTTGGCAACGCAACGCCGCCACATACCAAAAAGGTACCGTTTGCTGGCGCAATTGAGCAAACCATTGTCTGTCGAGTGAAAAACGATGATGTAAAGGAAAAAAAATGAGCAAAAAACTCAATACACTGATAAAGTAATAATGATTAAGATAATTGGTCTTGTCAATGAGTTCTACGTAAGTAAAACCCAAAAAAAACAGCCCCATACTCAAGCGATAAAACAAGCCTAGTATAATGCATACACAAAGCACCATAAGCCCGCCAAACAACCAATACATACCATTGCCTGGCAAGGGCTGCACCCAATGAAACCCCTCAAAGGTAAAAAAGAACTTTGGCGTTATGTACAAATCTTTGATCCAACCTTTGGCGGCAAACCTTATAAGGCTGACCAGCATCAAGCTACCAAAAAAAATCCTGAAAACACCCAAAATAGCATTGTCTACCGGGCGAGCAAAGCGCGAAGTCTTCATAGTTTAACGCAATTATTTACTACCTACCAGGTATAAGCTAGGCATACTTTGTTGAAAGGCTTAAGCTTTTCGGCGGCAAGCCACAAGTGGAATTAGTTGGAGAACCTTTATAGGGGCAAGCCAAGTTGAAGCTGTTCTACAAACTTTCGTGGTTTTATATTACACTGATTTTTAGCGTTTTATAAAATTGGTGGATGAGGTGGGGAGTTTGAAGCTACTATAGCCCCAAGCTTGTGACTTGTCGCTTGTACCTTGAGGCTATCCAAGCCCTAGTGCTTTGGGAACTAAGTAGTTTATACACTATTTCGAGTTTATTTTGGTAGCTGTCAAACCTCCAAAAAACGAGCATAGCTTAAGCTACGTGAGTTTTTTTAGGTGAAGTCAGCAGGCAAAAGAAGCCGAAATATGTGAAAGGATTTTAGTACCCAGAGCACTAGTCCCCATCATTGTCATTAAACGTCACAATGCCCCCCAGTGCATTCATCATGTCTACCTTGATAAGTACCACTAGCTCACGGGCAAGCTCATACGCTGCTTTTGTTTGTGTTTGGTCAGCACTTACAGCCTCATACAAAGTAGGTTGAATGGCAAGCACCGCCTGTTTGGTTTTGGCAATGTGTGCCACTATACGATTGGCAAGCGATTGCCCACTGCCCGACGCTTTCAATGCATTGAGGTAATCATCAAAACCATCGCCCAAATCACCCTTAAAAACCATCGTCATCATATCCAGGTTTGCCACCAAGTGCGCCAGCGAAGTTTTACTGCGCCAAGCCTCCGTTTTTTCGGGTTGAGGGCTGCCATCCTTGAGTTGCACCCCCAGCGGCACACCCAGTTTGGTATTGGCAACAATTTCTGCCGTTTCAATCATTTTATTGGCAAGTGTATTGACGGCATCGTTGCCTCCCTGACTATTTTTAATAAAAGTCTGAAGATAATTGCCCCCGTTATTTGCCCACTCCTGCGCTACTGCCGTCACTTGCACTTCAATGTTTTGTGCTGCTGCCCTTACATAAGCCTTTCGGCGAATGGCTTGAGCATCGGTAGTAAACAAAGCAAGCATTTGTTCCAGTGTTTTTTCGTGGTCGAACAGCAAAAACTCGATGGCTGGAAACCCCTTGGCGGCAACCCCCAGTGTAGCCACATAAGCCTGGTCGAGCATGATAGAAGCATCGCCCAACACACTCTCAATGATATGAGTACGGGCAGGGTTAAAGTCGATTTTGAGGCTGGTTTCCTGCATTTTGATAGGGCCAAAGTTAAAAAAAGCACAGCGTTCCCATTGTAGCGTTGCGGCTTGCCAGGCATTGCGCACCAATTGCAGGTTTTCGGCAGTAGTTTCGGTTTCAAAAGCCTGGGCAGCCTTTACCAAAGTGCTCATCTTTTGCTGCAAAGTGTTTAATTGTGGCACAATGATATTATTCCCCACATTTTCCAGAATGAGTTGACGGTTATAACCTTCTTGCTCTTGTTTAATACAGCCCAGCAAACCCCACAGGCAGCAGATATAAAGTAGTATATTTCTTTTCATCAGTTTATTTCGCAGACTATCATCAATAGCCCACAGTGTTTGTTTTTATTATATTTGCAAATAGTATAATAAGAAGGCTCGGTAAATCCCAGCCCCGAATTTGCTCTAAAGCGATTCCAAAAACTTAATGACCGCCTGACGGTCACCTTTCGACAACCTCATGTACGCCTCCTTCGCTTTAACACCCTCACCACCGTGCCAAAGAATAGCCTCTTGTAAACCGCGTGCCCGTCCATCGTGCATAAAATTGGTATGTCCATTTACCGTTTGTACCAAGCCAATGCCCCACAAAGGCGGAGTACGCCATTCTTTACCTGTTGCCTCAAAATCAGGGCGATTGTCCGCCAAACCGTCGCCCATGTCGTGCAACAACAAATCGGTATAAGGGCGAATGACCTGCCCCGACAGTTCTGGAAAGCCCTCAAGAGTACCCGTTGTAAACTTAGGCGTGTGGCAAGTCATACAACCAATTTTGCGAAACAACGCCTTGCCCTTAAGCACTTCACCATCTTGCCAGTTGCGGCGTGCAGGTACCGCCACCAAATGGTTATAAGCCGTTACCGCGTCCAGGTTTTCGGCGCTTATCTCAGGGCTACCCCCATTGGGTGCCTGTTGGCAGTTGATTTGCCCCGAAGTACAGTTTTCGTTAGGAAACAAAGGCGAAGTAATGCCCATATCGCCCAAAAAAGCCCCCGCTACTTGTTGTTTGAGCGTAGGTTTGTTGGCTTTCCAGCCAAACCTGCCCAGCGTCTTTTTTTCTTTCACCACATCCCACACATAGTTGGGGCGCCCCGACACCCCATCCTTGTTTATATCATTAGGATCGGCTTGCGCCAAAATATCTGTTTCGTTGATCGCCTGTAGTAGCCCCAAGCCAGGAATCATAGGAGCCACCCTGGGCGAAAAAAGTATTTGCGGCGACATGGCGCCATAACCCAGGTTTTTGAAGGTATACACAGGCTTGCGTAAGGAATAGGTTTCGCCGTCATCAAACTTCCCCGCAATCTCTACATAGCTTAGTGCTACATTGCCCTCTGCCTTTACCCCCAGTATATGCTTGTTGTTGAGCTGGTTGCCATATATTGGGTCACCCAGAGGCCCTCCGTGTTCGGTTTGCCCCGGAATACTCAGCCTAATAAGCATAGACTCAAACACCCCACCCGGAGCAGGCGGTGTGCCTCGTCCGTCGTTTACGTGGCACCCCGCACACGACACCGCATTAAACAATGGTCCCAAGCCATCGCGAGCGGTAGTAGAGGCAGGCGCCGATACCCAGGGGTTGCGGAAAAACGAGTTGCCGACAAAAAAATGGTCAAAATTTTCATTACTCAGGTTGCGCACCGACTTGTCAAAAGCCTTGGTGCTGCTGGCAAAAACCGTAGTTTCGCCTCCCGAAAGTTCTTCATTCTCTTCGGGCATCAACATTTCTGTTTCTGACTGGCAACTTATAAAAACTACACTACAGTAAGCCAGTAAACTAAGAAAAAGCGTAAGGGATCTGATATGTTTCATTGGTAGGGAATTGGCAGTTATTGAAATCTTTGCATAGAGGCATAACAATAGTCCGCAGTGATTTTAGTCAAAGTTGTTTGCTGATTAACTTCGTTGAGCACCGATATACATCGGTATCTAAGGACTCGCCAGAGGCTCGGTTATCAGTCATTGATGAATTTAAAAACTATTTAATTGGGTGTTTAGGCATAAAACCGAAACACTTTTAAAAATAAAGTGAGTACACAATCTCAATATAAAATACTGGTTTACAGCATTTAACAAGGTGAACATTTACTCGAATCAGCTATGGACTATCGACTAAATACTATGGACTATTGGGCATAAGTAAACTGCAATTAACCGTTTGGATAGGTATAAAACAAGCAATAATACCTGCCAAGTTTCAAAAACCTGGCAGGTAGGCTGTTAAGAATTTTAAAAAAGTGCCCCACGTTTTTGAGGAAACTTTTATGATTTTAAAAATAAGGTAAACATTCTTTGTCTAATACAAGATACCCAAATTTTTCTTTTCCTGCAAAAATAGCCATTACTACGTTACAGGGTATATTTTAAAGAAAAATCAGTTTTGGTTTATCCAATCAAGGTAGGCAAACAATTCCTTGAAAGTTGTGATAATCTCATGGTATTTCTAAACCAAAAACGTGGGGAAGAAATTACCAGATTCTTAACAGCCTACCTGGCAGGTATTATTGCTTGTAGCTTTATAAACTTATTTCAAAGCGTCAGAAGTTTCCAGCGTAAGGTTGCCTAAGTTGAGCTTTTGAGCAATCAACTCAATAGAGCGGGTTTGGGCTCTCAAAGCGGTAATAGCTGCCTCCACGCGTTGGTTTCCAGCAGTATTGCCCTGGCTTATTTCCTTGTCGAAGGGTGCTTGAATGGCAACTGTAGCGGCTTTAGTAGCTTCCAGCTCGGTTTTTATTTGGGCATATAGCTCTTTGTCTGCTACCTCTACCAACGAGGCAATGCCCTTGCCCGTGATACTGCCGTAAGTACCCCAGTATACATTATAAATCCCTTGAGCATTGGTTACTATATCGCGGTGAGTGTTATCGCTAAAGCAAGAGTGTTCGTCTTCCTGGTCGTGATTAAACAAAGCTACTTTCATACGCTCTCCGGCAAGCTCTGCTTCAGACAAGCTACCCATGCCGGTCAAAATTCTTACTACCGACTTGTTACCATCCCCTATAAAACTAATGCGGTAGCTGGCACCTTCTGCCCAGGCATCTCTCACTGTTTTTAAGTCTTCGAGCAATAAATCAATCGTTACCTGCAAATATTTTTTGCGTCGGTCGGCATTGGTAGCCGTAGTATAGTCAGTAAAAGCACGTTGTCCGGCGTTACTGTAGTCGCCACCAGGGTTGGTGTCTTGTCCCCACAACAAAAACTCAATGGCATGGTAGCCAATGCTGATATTCTTTTCACCACCTTTTTCATTATTACTTCTCAATGTAGCAGCATCAATGGTCTGGGTTACATCATTGATGATCCCAGCTGTGGCATTGCCCGCTACATAATCTATAAAATTTTCGTCCAGTGGCCATGCGTTGATTGCCCCCTCTGGTCCAGTAGCAGAGTTGTCGATAGGACCCTCGTAAAAACGAAAAACCTCGGTTTGCCCATAGGGTTCGCGGGCGTCTTTCCAGGCTTGCTTGGCAGCATCAAACTTGGTTTGGTCGGGGTTGGCCACAAAAGCGTCAATACTTGTTTTGAGCGCTGCCACCTTATCATAGCTATCGCTATAGCTCTGATAAGCTATGTTGGCGTAAGTTGTCAATACCTCAATTACCTGAGTGGGGTTAGGGGTAGGAGTAGTAGTTTCTTCTTTTTTTTTGCAGGCATTGAGTAACATTACAAATACCAGCAGGGGTAATACTTTAGTAAGTCGCATTGTGCTATCCTTATTTAGACTTGTTAAAAATAATACGGCAAATATAAAATTATTTTATTCAAATAATCAACAGTCTACCGCATTTAGTCCATCACCCACCACCCACTCGAGCATACATTCGCTTTACTCAATTGTGAGAATCAGTCAATTATAATAAAATTATTTTTTGATATTTTTTTTCATCCGGTAGGTGCGCTTGCCAATGTACATCGGTAGGAGGTCAAAAAATTGGTGTAGGCATGTTAAAATTGTATGATGGTAGAATGACAACACATAATGCCAATATATATTGATAAGGAATGGTACCAAAATAAATTTACATTCTTAACCTCATCTTTCGCTGACAGAATTCGTTAAAAAAACTTGTCGTAGCGCTGCTATGCCGCGTTTTTTTGCCTCTCCTGCCAACAAAATATTTTGGCGTTAGAACTTTATTTTTACACCATTCCTAAGAAGATATTCAGCGATCGACCAAAAAAAAACCGCAGATGTTGGTAACACCCACGGCTGGTCAATTCTTTATAATACAGCACATTTACTTTTTCGCTGCCGGAAAACGCATCCTGTAATCAACCCGCACATCGCCCTTGCTTATTTTGGTAAGGCGCGACTTGAGCAAACGTTTCTTAAAACCCGAAAGGTAATCGGTAAACAATACCCCTTCTATATGGTCGTATTCGTGCTGAATCACCCTTGCTGCCATACCATCATACTCTGCTTCGTGTTCTTTCCAGTCGAGGTCAAAGTATTTGATACGAATTTTAGGCTGTCGGCTTACATTCTCTCTTATGTCAGGAATACTCAAACAACCTTCTTCAAATGCCCATTCGGTACCTTCTTCTTCCAGTATCACCGGGTTAATAAAAGCCATTTTCATGTCTTGTAACGCCTCATCCATTGGTTCAGGATCAATCACAAACAAACGCAGACTTTTGCCTATTTGCGGAGCCGCCAGCCCTACGCCGTGTGCCTCATACATGGTTTCAAACATATTTTCTACCAGTTCACTTATGTCAGTCCCTGGCTCTATTTCCTCAGCTTTTTTCTTCAATACGGGGTCACCGTAAGCCACAATCGGATAAATCATTGTATATCAAAATTTTTATTATTACTTATACTTTAGTCGATAGATTAGTAGTCCGTAGCCCCGACAAGGTTCCCCGTAAACGGGATGTCGGCATAGCCTCCACTAGGGACTAGGTGCAAGGTTCTAGGTATACCTTGTTCCCTAAGTAGCTACACTTTTTCTATCACATTGATTTTTAGCAATTTATAAAAAGCGTAGTTAAAAGTTTTGTGGTTTGCTTAGCTCTTGTTTGACTGAAAGTTATGGGGGTGCTTTAGCCCATAGCCCCCACAGGGTAAATCCTTAGGTGCCGATGTATATTTAAACCCCTTGCTATAATACAATGAAAGTCCGGGAGTTTGCCCTTATGAAGTGTAAACAAGCGTGAATTAAAGGCTTTTTGAGTGGAAAATTTTATTGGCAAAGTTTATTTTCCTGGCATAATTCACTTATGATCAATTAAACCCACGTACGCTCCTAATTCTTAATTGAAAACTATAAAAACCCCGTTTCGCGAACCATAAAACCACTTAAACTATCACAACTGCATTTTCTCCAGGTAAGACTGCAATATGACTACCGCACTCACCTTGTCTATGTTGCCCTTTTCGCGGCGATACTTCTTCGTAGTACCCCCGGCAATCATTGCATTGAGGGCTATTTTAGAGGTAAATCGCTCGTCGTGAGTTTCTATATCCGTGTCCGGGAAATTTTTCTTGAGTAAATTAAGAAAAGCTTCTACGTGTTTGGTAGCATGGCTTTCGGTGCCGTCCAATCGTTTGGGCATGCCTACTACAAACAACTCAATGCCTTCTTGCTCGTGGTAGTCTTTCAAAAACTGGATAACATCTTTTGAGTGAACAGTGTCTAAGGCAGTAGCAATAATTTTGAGTGGATCAGTCACCGCCAATCCTACCCTTTTGGTTCCATAGTCAATGGCAACAATACGCGGCATATCAACAATTTAGTTAGAAACATTATTTTGTAAATTGGGTTATCGTCCCATCTACTGCACAAAATTAGACAAATCTCTACTGATTAGCGCGCGATTCAATAGTTAATTTTATTTATATAACCCTGGAGGGCACAAAATCAAGGGTTTAGTTATAGTGATGACGTTTTTTAAGCATCTGTTTTACCTTTAGTTCCAGCTGCAATGCCTTGGGAAACAGAATTTGATTTTCTATTTTGGCATGTACCTGCAAGTCCTTTTCCAATGCCTGTAACTCCATAAAAAGTACCCGCAGGTGTAAGTGAGCATTGTGGTCAAGGTAGTAATTGTTGGTAATATCTCTGATGCCCTTCATTTCGTCATCGTGAGTGTCGTGCTCAATGGCAAGCAAATGCACTTGATTTTTCTCCATTTCATAATGCAACTTGCTGGCATTGTAATGCCCTTGTGAGGCACCCATTAAAAGCATTACATATCGGAAAAAAGTATCTTCTTCTTCATGGATATGATGAATGAAATCTTCGGCAAATAAAGGAAAGAGTAACTGAAGATCGCGGATAGTATGAGCGTTTCCTATTGTTTGAGGGTCAAGGTTTTCAATCAACGACGCCATATAAGGCAACTTTTCGTTGATAAACACATAATGGGCATGACGCAAGTACTCAATCACCAAGTCTGCCGGGTAAGTATTGAGGGGAAGTTCTTTAGGTTGGTGATGGATAGCCTCAAGGCTACTCACTACCTTTTCTACGTTGAGATTTCTCGCCTTACAAACCTGAGCAAGCGTATCGTCTGAGTAATTGTAGAACTCAATACCAAAATAGTGTAATACAGCAGCGTATACATAATTTTCGGTCACTAGTTCGTTTATTTTTTTGGCCACTAACCTCATATACTTGTTCCTAAATTTTGAGACTGTAAGATGATATAGTAATAGATAAAGTAAATAAGTACTAATACAGCATTAAATACGGCTAACAAGTAGTTATTGTTAGCTTATGATGAGCGAGTTAGCCTTACTTTTAGCTGATCGTTAATTATACCAATATGTATTGGCATTCAAGGCTTGCGGCTACTTGCTATATAGAAAGTGCTTAGCAAAAATAAAAAATTAAACCTTTTTACACAAATACACAATTTCTTTAGAAGGCAATGAATATTTTTCTACCAATGCCTTGTCCAGATGCATCACATAATCATCTTCTATTACTTCAAAACCACCCTGTTGCAAACGTATGCCATAGTCGGTACCATACATGCGTACGTGGTCTTCTTGTCCAAAAGCCTTGAAACGCTCCGATGGACTGGTAATGTTGGCATCTTCGTAAGTAAGCTCTAGCCCTTCTGCGATAAAAGGCACTTGAATAATAGCCCAACCACCAGGCTTTAGTACACGGTGAATCTCACTCATTGCCTTGATGTCATCATCTACATGTTCCATTACGTGGTTGCAAAAAGCCACGTCAAAAGTATTTGCGTCAAAGGGAATGTCATGCACATCCATTTTTACCTTGGCAAGCGGCGACTCTAAGTCGGCCGTGATATAGTCGAGGTTAGGCATTTTGTCAAACCGTTTGATAAAACAAGCCTCAGGAGCAATGTGTAATACCTTGAGTTGATCATTAAAAAAATTGGTTTTTTCTTTTAAGTACAAATGCATCAGGCGGTGCCGCTCCAGCGATAAGCAATTGGGACACAAAGCATTGTTTCGTGCCGACTCACCCCTGCCATAAGGCAGAAACTTCTTGAAATTTTTGCTACATACTGGGCAGTGTACCTTATTTCCCCGGTAAAATATGGCCAAAACTTTGAGCGCCAGCGGGCTTATAATTTGTAAATACTTTCTTGGAACTCGTCTAATGATCCAGCTAATGAGTTTTTTCATGAAGGTCAAAATCAAATGTAACTACAAAGCTACGGCTAAAGTCTGAAAAAATGAAGCAAACAAAATACACAAGTGACTTCTGCCAACGATAAAAGTTGTATTTAGAGCACTTATTGGTAGCTTTGCACCTGATTTGCTATTCTCAAAAACATTTTTCAAATGCAAAAAATACTCATTACTGGTTCCAACGGTTTATTAGGCCAAAAGCTCCAGCAATTACTTATTACGTCGCCTTATAATACTACAGTAGAAGTACTGGCTACTTCGCGTGGCAACAATCGTTGCTCTATCACCAGTGCCAACCTGCGCTACCAGTCCATGGACATTACCAACCGTGAAGAAATAATAGCCACCCTGACCGAGTTTAAACCAGATGCTGTGATACACACTGCTGCCATGACCCAGGTTGATGACTGTGAGACTCAACGTGACTTGTGCTGGCAGCTCAATGTAAACAGTGTAGAGTATTTGATAGAGGCTTGCCAACAGTTAAAGCAAGCAGGACAGGCGCCTTTCTTAGTTCATTTGTCTACCGACTTTATATTTGATGGGGCAGCTGGTCCTTACCACGAAGAAGCCACCGCCAACCCGGTAAGTTATTATGGCGAAAGTAAACTAGCCGCTGAACAGGCTTTACTGGCAAGCAATATACAGTGGAGCATTGCTCGTACCGTGCTGGTGTATGGTATAACCGAGGCTATGAGTCGCTCGAACATCATTTTGTGGGTAAAAAAATCGCTTGAAGAGGGCAAAACCATTCATGTAGTAGATGACCAATGGCGCACGCCTACCCTTGCCGAAGACCTTGCGATGGGGTGCTTTTTGATGGCCGACAAGAAAATTAGTGGTATTTTTAACATATCGGGCAAAGATTTTCTGACGCCCTACGAAATGGCGATTAAAACCGCAAAATACTTTAACCTTGATGCTTCATTAATTGTAAAAACTGATGCTTCACGGTTTTCGCAGCCTGCCAAAAGACCACCAAAAACTGGGTTTATTCTTGATAAAGCAATCCAACAACTCAATTATGCACCGCGTTCGTTCGATGAAGGCATTGCCATTCTTGATCAACAGCTCAAGGCCACAGTATAGGGGTGGGCTACTATAAAGTATGCCAGAAAATAGGGGTGTATGCGCGAAAATCTTGATATTGTTTAATCAATTTGCTTTTTTTTGCGTATACATTTCGCTATTTTTGTTGTTATAGCATTTTCTGCTCAATTTTTGTTCTTCCCAGTGATATATTATTTTAAATGAGCAAATTGAATCAATAAAGGCGGTTTTTGATGTTTTAAAAACCTAAATAATTTTATTGATTTTTAATCGTACAAAAAAAAATGCGTGGAGCTTGTATGATTGTTAATTTGCCTAACCCTATAAGCTTTAGAAACAATGAGCCTACAAGAAACAAAAAATGGGCTGTACGCTTACTACACAAAATACGAAATAAAGCGCGCACTCAAATACTATGTTCCTACGCACTGTCAGAATATAGCCCCCACCTTAGAGAACAATCCTGACAATCAGTTTGCCTTTGTTACACGACAGTTATTGATTCCGTTTTTTATCAATCGCAACATCAAAGACTCGATGTACCGAGATAAGTTTTATATCATTTTGGCAGAGGCCGGAATGGGTAAAACAACTTTTATGTTGAACTTGTACACCAAATACGCCGAAAAACTGGCAGATACCGATTATCAAATCAAAATCTTTCCGTTGAGTTTTCCTAATGCAATGGAGCAGGTAGAGAAAATTCCAAAAGCAGAACGCCCCAATACCATTTTATTATTAGACGCATTTGACGAAGACAGTGACGCTATCAAGGCTCATCAAAAAAGGCTGCACTACATTCTGCAAAAAGTGGCTGATTTTAAAGAAGTGGTTTTTACCTGTCGTACCCAGTTTTTTCCGCGCGAAGAAGAAGAATCAGGAGAAACTGGTCTGTT
Source organism: uncultured Microscilla sp. (assembly GCF_947493425.1). Taxonomy (GTDB): domain Bacteria; phylum Bacteroidota; class Bacteroidia; order Cytophagales; family Microscillaceae; genus Microscilla. The sequence goes on from NZ_CANLRP010000050.1 coordinate 29,038, forward strand.
AAAGTTTAAATACAAAGAAAATACTTACCAGTTTCGAAAGCTTTACTTGTCTCCTTTCAACGAAGAAGACATCAAAACATACCTTAAGAAGAACTACTCGTTTTTGAACATTCTGAAGCGCAAAAAAGCCGAAAAAATAGTGTTGCACTCACCCAACCTCATGGTGCGCCCTATGTTGTTGCGCTATATTGACGACCTCATCAAAAGCCGGGACAATTACAGCTCTACTTATCAGATTTATACTGAACTGATTGCCAAATGGATAGAACGTGAGGTACAACGCCGGGGAACAAACAAAGAAAAGTATCGCCGCGACTTGTACAAGTTTTCGCGTGAAGTGGCCATTGACATGTACACACACCGCAAGCGCCGAGGTGGTTTTGTGATTACTGATGATGAACTAAAAGTACTGGCTGAGCAAAACAATGTAGATTTGGGTACGCTTGAGCTCAAAACAAGGGCATTGTTGCATATGAACACGTTGCATCAGTGTACTTTTGCCCACAAATCTATCCTGGAGTATTTCCTGGTAACCGAGGCTTTTTATAATCTACAGTTTGCCAAACAGCTCGACCTGAGCGACCTGGAACAGGGCGAACAATTGCGTAAAGAAATGTTTTTTGAGAAAGCCAAATCGTTATTTGGACGCTATAAAACCTATGATTCAGGCAAGAGCAAGGATTTTGTGAATATAAAACCTGCCGAGCTCGAAAAAATCAAACACGCGGCATTGCTTAAGATAGATGCCCACGATGTACAGGTATTGCGTACTTTCAAGAGCTTGGGTTTGTTGCAAATCAACGATATTCAAATAGATGTTGATCAGCTAGACCAGTTCTTGTACCAAAACCACTTGGACTTAAGTGCCAAAGGTTTGACCCAAATCAGTGATCTTCAGTTTTTGACCAACCTGGAAAAACTGGATTTGAGTAATAACCAAATTACTGACTTGACGCCGCTTAAAAATCTGAAGCGTTTAAAGCAGCTTAATTTGTACTCAAATAAGGTAAAAGATATAAGCATTTTGAGCGAATTATCCAACCTCGAAGAGGTCAACATTCAGGAGAACCCCATAGACCCACATACGTCGGGCAACGTGAGTGGCTCTTATGCCGAGGTAGCGCTTTAGCGAATAGCAGAAATAAAACAAAATAAAAAACGAGTGATGGAACCAATACTGTCACTCGTTTTTTTATGCTTCTTACTTTCGATTGCCCACCTTTTTTGAATTCCTGCCTTGTATTCAACCTTCGTTTGGTCATAATGCCTATATTCGTGTTTTTATGCATCCAAATTGATTACACAAAATATAAAATTATGCAAAAAACACTATTCCTGCTATTTACTTTGTGGTGGGTTTTTGGCGTAAGCCATGCCCAAAAACCCGATACTACCCGGTGGTCGATAACGATGGGTACAAAACAAGTAGGCTTTTTGAAAAAATGGAAAAATGTAGATGACACCTTCTCCGAATGGCGTCAGTTCAATGACCGGGGGCGAGGCGATAGCACAGTAGGTACTTACAGTTACGACAAAGATGGTTACATTACCATGATAGATGCACGAGGGGTAGATTATTATAAAAAGCCAGTATACGAAAGGTATGGTTTTAAACGGGATGAGGCTTTTTGGGAAAATAATGTAGAAAAGGGCAAAGAAGGGGTGCGAAAAAAAGCACAATATGTAGCCCTCAATATTTCGGTGGGCACTTCATACCAGGCTTATTTTAACCACCCTAAACGCGTCATTCAGCATTTGCCCAGTGGTAGTTCTACCCTTAAGGTGTTGCAAAATCATATTTTACGCGATGGCAGAAAAATAAAGCTGGTGAGAATAAGTGGGCTGGGACTGGCACCCAATTATATATGGCTGAACAAGAATAATGAGTTTTTTGCTGCTCCGGGCGAGTGGTTTTCTATGGTCAAGCTGGGCTATGAGGGCTTTATCAAAGAATTGTACAAGATTATAAAAATGTACCGTGATAGTTATTACAAAGAGCTGGCCTCTCAACTGCGCCATAAGATCGCCAAAGGGTTGCTTATTACCAATGCCCAGGTGTTTGACCCAGTGTCTGGTAAACTGCACCCTAAAAGTAGTATTTTAATCGCTAAAAGTAAGATTCAACAAGTAGCTTATGGCAAAAAACTGAAGGCTCCTGAAGGCTACCAAACGATCAATGCCAGAGGGAAGTTTGCCATGCCTGGCTTGTGGGACATGCACGTGCACTACACCAGCGAAACCGACGGGTTGCTACACCTTGCTTGTGGGGTAACCAATGTACGCGACATGGGCAACAGTGAGGCATTGCTTGCCCGCAAAAAGGCTATAGAGGCGGGTACAGTACTGGGACCACGTATTCAGGCAATGGCTGGCTTTATAGATGGAGCAGGCAAATATGCAGGTCCCATAGGTAGCAAAGTACACAATGTAAAAGAAGGCATTGCGGCGGTGCAGGCGTATGCCAATAAAGGGTATCAGCAAATTAAGTTGTATAGCTCTTTGAAACCCGAATGGGTAAAGCCACTTGCCGAAGAAGCTCATCGCCTCAAAATGAGGGTAAGTGGACACATTCCATCGTTTATGCTTGCCGAAGAAGCGGTAAAGGCGGGCTACAATGAAATACAGCACGCCAATATGCTGTTTTTAAACTTTTATGGCAAAAAACTAGATACTCGTACCCCTGTCAGGTTTAGCGCGGTGGCACAACGCGGGCATCAATTTGATTTTGACTCGCCCCAGTTGAAGGCATTTGTACAATTGCTTAAGCAAAAAAATGTAGTGATTGACCCCACAGTTACTATATTTGAAAATATGTTTGTAGGCGCCAAAGGTGAGTTTCGTCCTTCGATGAAAAGAGTAGCCAAACGTTTGCCTTTGAACATACAGCGCGCTATGAAGGCTGGCTCATCGCTTGAAGTACCCGAAGGTCAGGGAGCTAATTACGAAAAATCTTTTGCCAATATGCTCAAAATGGTAAAAGTAATGCACCAAAATAACATCACGGTAGTGCCGGGTACCGATAGTTTTGTGGGTTTTACTTTGCATCGTGAACTTGAAAATTATGTAAAAGCGGGTATTCCGGCAGCAGAGGTACTCAAAATGGCCACCATTACCTCGGCAAAGGTGGCAGGTCAAGCCACCAACTATGGTACTATAGCCAAGGGCAAAGCTGCTGACATTATCTTGATCAGTGGTAACCCACTCAAAAACATTGCAGATGTGGGCAAAGTAGCCATTACGATCAAAAACCAAGATATTTACTACACCAAAGAGTTGTTCAAAGCGGTATCTGTGAAGTATTTTTAATAGATAGCTTTTTAACTTGTAGTTTTTTACTTTTCGAAAAATTAAGAAAAACTGTATACAATTGACGCTCAATTATTGGAGTTATAAGTGTTTGAAAATAATTGTGTTATACAATTGATAGTTGCTTATAAACCAAGCCTGTGAGCTCAGGGTGGCCAAACAGGTGAAGACTTACGGTACCGATTGATTACATCAGTATCCAAGTCCATGCCTGCGAAGGCTACCAACTTAGGAATGGTGAGAAATTAAATTACCATTCTTGAGGTAGAGGTTTTGTTTTGAGACGAGGCTATTTTTTGCGCCCATAGCAGCGCTACGGGCAATAAAAATAACGAAGTATCAAGGCGCAAGATCACCTCTCAGAGTGTAAATTTATTTTGACACCGTTCCTTAGATAAACCAAAATAACAAAAATTAAAACAATGAATTATACCAAAGAACAAACTGCCAACCTGCAAGAACAAACTTTTGCTTACATTACAGTAGAAGAAAAAGACCATTTATTGACTATTACATTGAATCGCCCCAAGGCACGCAATGCGATGAGCCCTACTATGATACGTGAGTATGCCTATGCCATGAGCTATGCTCACCACCATGCGCATATTTGGGCAGTAGTGTTTGCTGCCAATGGACAGGTATGGTGTGCCGGAGCCGACCTTAAGGCTATGCGAGGCAAAGAAGAAGCCAACGACAGTACTGTTCCTACGCCTGATACTCCTATAGTGATGGCAGAGTTATTTACCAAAATTCATAAACCTGTAATAGCTAAAGTACACGCACCAGTATATGCTGGAGGCTTTTTGCTTATTGGAGGGTGTACTTATGTGGTGTCTACCGAAGAGGCCACTTTTACCTTACCTGAAGTAAAACGTGGGTTGTTTCCTTTTCAGGTAATGGCAAGCCTGATGAAGTTTATGCCTTCCCGTCAAGTACTTGATTTTTGTATCAGGGCTAAAAGCCTAAGCGCTCAGGAAGCCTTGGAAGCGGGTTTGGTTACTCAGTTGGCAGCACCCGACAAGCTCGACGAAGCTGTAGATGCTTTGGTACAAGAGATTTTTGCCAACTCGCCCTCAGCAGTACGTTTGGGGCTTAAGGCGTTTGACGAAATGAGAAGCATCAGCGAGAGCGAGCAACAGGCCTACCTTGCCAAAATGTTGGGGCAAACCATTATGACCAAGGATGCCCAGGAAGGACTTAAGGCTTTTGCCGAAAAACGTGCGCCTGCCTGGACAGGAGAGTAGGAGAGGATATATTAGCCAGCACCTACCAGGTGTCTCAAAACCTGGTAGGTATAAATAATTATAAAATACCTATTGATATTAATTCAAGTGGTGGAGTACTTGGGCTTCAGGGTATCACATAAAAAGAAGAATGATAAACAATACCAAAAACACGATGCCTGTTACCAAAAAATATTTTGCTATGGCAGCTTGTGGGTCTTCCCACACTTGTATTCTTACACTTTTGGGGTTATAATATACGCCTTTACTGAGTGACTTTTCGCCGTAAATCTCTAGGTAAAGTGAATCGTTTTTTTGACGGTTTTTAAATATCCACGATTCCGATTCTTCTTTTTCTGTCCAGGTACCGTCAGAGTCTCGTCCTGATTCCCACCAATATTCGTTTTCAAACTCATTGATGCGACGGTCTTCACTATCGTACATCTCAGCCATTAGGTATATAAAATCACCGTTGACATGGGTCATGTGAGGGTAAACCGACATTGTTAAACTGTAGATGCCTACTTTTTTCTTCACAGGAAATGAGGGAGTTACCAATGGCTTGGTTTTGCTGAGAGAGTCTATAGGCAGCTGAACATCGGCTACTTTGCGGCGTTTGGTAGTTTTGAAACTTACAAATAAACAGGCCACGAAAATAAATAAAAACAACAGTCTGGTAAATAGTTTATCGCTGATTTTTCCTGCCATAAAGTTCAACGTTTGAATGAGGAATGTTAGAGTACTTAAAAATGGAGTTTTTGGAGCAGAAAAGCAAGCAGTAGAGGTAATAAAGTAAGAGGTAGGAAGGGAGAGAAGGGCAAAAATAAAACTTGTCTAAGCGAGAGGTGAGGCGTGATACACTCAACAATACACTTAGACAAGTTTTTAGGGTTTCGCAGGGTTTGGGTTAATTAGTTGTGTATGTAAAGCTGTAATATTTATCGTTCAAAAAGTTTTACAATATCAACAGCTCCCTTTCTGCTTTATTACTAAATCAACATTAAAAAGCAGTGTTAATTTCATCGTCTACATCTGCACGGCCAGTGTCGTCATCGTCTTTAGGTGGAAAGCCCAACATAAACATAGGACCAAAACTTCCTGGGCCGAATGGGTTCTTTTTGGGGTTAAATCCTCCTTTAATGTCTCTCAAGTTGTAGTTAGATAATTGGTCTTGAATATTCCCAAAGTTTTTTAAACTTCTTTTCATTATAATCAGTTTTAAAAGTTAAAAAGTGTGATATACCTTGCAATAAGCATTCGCAAGTTAATTTTTTTTATGAGAAAACAAAGAAATTGGAGCTAAATCTTCGGTTTGCCCATAGATGTTTTAACAAATAAATAACATTTTCTTATGCTTTATTTGGGTATTTTGCGCTGTTTTGGAATAAAAGACTATTTATAAGTATTAATACTTATAAAATGAATTTACCCTACCTAAAATAGTTATCTGTTTCTTTATTTTTTGTAGTACTTTTTGAGGATATTGCGCTCAATTGAAGGGGGTTATGTATATTTTCAGAGATTTATAATGCAATGAGTATACATACTCCTTAAAAATATGATTATAAGAAGAACTCTGTAAAAAAAACATGCAATGAAAATAGTAACAGTTGGCAGAGCGCCAGACAATAACATTATTTTGTTTGATGATAAGGTGTCGGGTAAGCATGCATCGTTTACCTTGACCGACAAACAAGAGTATTATGTGCAAGATTTTAACTCTACCAATGGCACTTTTGTAAACGGCAACAAAATAGGCAATGAACCCTTTCAAATATTGCCTAAAGATACCGTTAAAATAGGCAAAACTATAGTGCCTTGGCAAACCTACCTGAGCGACCGGTTCGAACCCGCAAAAACTTTCCCAAAAGCGCCTGCTCGCCAATAAAGATTTTTATAAACCGGGGCACTTTGGTGGCATAACCAGATGATGTTGGGAGTAACTAAAAAATTAAAGTCTGTATTTTCTGGTGACTCCCTTATTGTTGTAATGTCTGTGCCTTGGTTGCATACAGCAGCATAGATGGGGTACAAATTTAAAAAAGATATACAAAGTATTGACAACTTTTCTAATTTACTTCGCTGGGTTGATTTCATTCCTTGAATTTGTTTAGATTTGCCGGATTAATTATAGATAATTCAAGAGCCTGTAATATGCCTTGCCTGATCATAGGTGTGGTTTTTGGGGAAATGATTCTTGAACTAACCACAGAAGTAATATAAAAAATGAAAGTCCTGCCCATTGCTTGGGTCTGTTGTATAGCAGACACCAAAAAAATATGCATCTGTTTATGTATGACAGTGTTATGCTGTTTGGTACTAACCACTGCTCAGTCAAAGCCTCATTCTAAAATCCAACGACAAATAGAACAGCTTACTGCTCAACTGCAACAAGCCTCCTCTATTCCTCAGAAAGTAAAACTACTTTATCAATTGGGTGAACTCCATAAATTTGAATACAAAAAAGCCATTCAGTATTACCAAAAAGGGGGAGCCCTTGCCTCCAAAGCCCACGATATGGCGGGGGTTGCTCAAGGGCACGTACTACAGGGCAAGCTACACCTGAGCTATCGTAGTTTTGACAAAGCCTGGCAGCAGTTTAAAAAGGGAGAGGCAACGGCTCAAAAGTACCAGCTGGTAGCAGCACATATTGATTGTTTGAATGGCATTGCCTCGGTACTGATAGAAAAAAACAAACAGCACAAAGCACGTACTCTTTATCATAAAGCACTGAAGCTTGCCCAACAACTCAACGACCCTGAAAGAATTTGTTATACCAACATTCGCATTGGAGAGTTCCATCGTTTGCAAAAAAACTATGATTATGCTTTTGAGTATATAGCCAAAGCCTTGAAAATTGCCCGACACTATCAAATGGTTGCTTTGGAGTATGAAGGATTGATGGTAAAGTCGACTGCTTATACCGATTTGGAGCAGTTTGACCAGGTAGAACAACTTGCCCATGAAGCACTAGAGGTAGTGGCTAACACCAATAATAGTCATTTGCTTGCGGGAGCCTACAACAATTTGGCTATAGCCAACACTTGTCTTAAAAAATATGACCAGGCGATTGGCTATTACACCAAAGCTTTACGCATTAAACAAAAGACTAAAGACAATGGCAGGTTGGTTATTTTGTACCATAATATAGCCGATTTATATCGAAAATCTTTGCAATACGATTTGGCGATTACTTACTTTAAGAAATCGCTCGATTATACCCAAAAACGAGGTGATGTACTGGCTACTGGGGTTATGTTGAGAAACATAGGCGAAGTGTACCATCTAAAGCAGGCATACACACAAGCCGAAAAATACCTGAAGCAAAGCGAAGCCAAGGTGCAACAGGCGTCATCGTTGTTTGAAACCAGTGCTACCTATCAGTTGTTGGCGCGTAACTATGCTGCTCTAAATGATTTTAGGCAGGCATATTATTATCAGGCAATGCATAAAAAGGCGAACGATAGTATATTTAACAATGAAAAATCGGAAAGTATAGCCAAGCTGGAGCAACACTATAAGGAAGAGCAAAAACAAAAAGCCATTGCTTTGTTGAAAAAAGAAACGAACATGCAGCGCCAGAAAACTGTTTTTCAGCGAAAGCTACGCAATATAGCAGTAGCCGGGCTGTTGTTGGCGGTGTTAGTAGTGGTGTTGTTGTACAACCGATACCAGTTGCGGCATAAAATACTGCAGCAAAAAAGCCTGGCTTTGGCGCAAGAAAATGCGCGCCATAAGGCCGAAGGGCAACGCCTGGAAGTAGAGCAAAAGCTGAAACAGGAAGAAAATAAGCGGTTGAGGCTAGACCTGGAGTATAAAAACCGTGAACTTGCCACCTCTACCTTATTGATGCACCACAAAAACGAGGTGTTGACCAATATCCAGGGCGAATTGAGTTCTTTTCAGCATCAGGTACCCCCAAAACTGAGCAGTAATATTCAATCTATCAAAAAGATTATTCAAGAAAACAACCACCTGGAAGAAGAATGGGAGCATTTGAAGATACACTTTAACCAGGTACACCCCAACTTTTTTGGTCTTTTGCAGCAACGTTTTTCTCACTTGTCGCAACATGATTTAAGGCTATGTGCTTATATTAGAATTGGACTTACCAACAAAGAGATTGCGCGTATTTTACACGTAGAGTTTAGAAGTGTACAAGTGGCAAAATACCGCCTCAAAAAGAAGATAGGTTTGACCAAAACAGAAGATCTCAGCCAGTTTATACAACAATTATAGCAATGCAGGATTTAATAAATCAAAAAGCCCCCAATGAGCTTTAAATTGTACAGCGCATTGGGGGTTTGCTTATATTAAACTGTTTAACAGCGAGCCAAACAAGCTTTGTACAGGTATACACATGCCGTAACAGCAGCAATGTCTACCAGCCCCGCGCCAATGGCACAACCTATGGCACAAGGAACACAAGTAGCCACACAGCCTATAAATACAGTGCCTGCGGTACCAGCTGCTACCCAAAGGCAAGCAATTGCCTCGTTGTAGCAAGCATCGCCACAGTTGGCAGCGATTCTCATTGCTGGGTCGTTGGTCATCAGTTGAATGCTTTTTTGGGCCACAGTGTTTTGGTCTTCCTGGCGTAGCTGGCTTAGCTCCGGATATTTTTTCATTACCGCTTGTTGCTTTTGCACCAACAAAGTCAACAACTTTGTATCAAGCCCCATTTTGGCGCTCAACGTTGCTACCCCTGCCGCTGTCCAGCCTTGTTGGGCTTGTGTGCTATGTGTGGCACGTATGGCTTTTTCATACGCATTTACATCACCGTTATAACGCTTTTCTATAGTTTCGCCTTGCAGTATATAAAACTTGGCCAAAGTGTGCATATAAGCCTTAAAATCCTGGTCTTGTGAAATCTTGTTTGCCAAGGTGTTTAAGTTAACCCTGGGGGTGACAGGTGTCGCCTGATTGTTTGCTGGAGCAATGCTTTCTTTTTTACTACACGAGGTAACTAAAACCACAAAAGACAATACAAGGAGTAAAAACTGAACAGGTTTGTTATAAGTAATCATTAGTAATTATGTTTTGGTTAATTATTTTTTGATGTTGCAAAGGAAGGGGAGGAGGGGATAAAAAACTATTGAGAGCACCCTACAAGGCTTATACAGTACAGTGTTTAATACCCTACAAAAGCAATACTGAAGAGACTTTTTGGTATTTAATTGGTGTGGAGTAGTATTTTTAGTAGGAGAGCCCTTGAGTAGAAGAAAGTTTTTCACTTCCATTTCATCAAAAACAGGTAATCTTGATGGAGCAAAAGCAAGTTACAAAACTTGCGGCTATTGTGAGATTTAAGTCTGGAGATTTACACCAGATTATGAGGGCAAAATTCGTATAAAGTGCCTATTATGTGAACCGATCAAAGCGAGTTTCTAAATTCTCCGAGGGCAAGCTCGGAGTTACGAAGCGAACTTGATTCGGAGCTCTGCCAACGGCTAATTTTAGATAAGTGTTAAAAAGCAAGACATTGTTCAGGACACCTGTCCCAAAAGCTTGCCTGCTCTTAGAGGACAAGCTTGGAGTTGTAAACCGAATTTGATTCGGAGGAACAGGTGAGGACGCTACTTTTTAAAAATAGCTGGGTAGAGTAGGACTTTATAATAAAATCTTGTGAAAGTTTCAATAAGTTCCTATTTTCAGGGATCGAACTATCACTTACAACCTATGAATCCACCACCAGAAAATGGTTCGGGGCAATTTCTTGCCACCGACCAAGGCAAAACCGAAAGCAATGCCATCGAGATACCTTCTATTGCCCTGCCCAAAGGTGGTGGCGCTATCAAGGGCATCGACGAAAAGCTCAACGTCAATGCCGTCAATGGCACTGCTTCTTTTAGCATTCCCCTCCCCTTTTCGCCCGCCAGAGGCACCACCCCAGCCCTATCGCTTGCCTACAACTCGGGGGCGGGCAATGGCATTTTTGGTTTGGGCTGGAGTCTGAGTTTGCCCTCTATCAAGCGCAAAACCAACCAAGGTTTGCCCCAATACCTAGATGCTATAGATTCAGATGTTTTTTTGTTGTCGGAGGCAGAAGATTTGGTGCCTGCCTTTGCCCAATTACCCGATGGCAGCTTTGCTCTAGACGAAACGGGCGAGTACCTCATCGACGAAAAAACCTCGCCTGATGGCAACCACCTCATTCGCCGCTATCACCCGCGCATCGAAGGAGGCTTTGCACGCATTGAACGTTGGCAACACCTAGAGTCGGGCGCGCTCAAATGGCGCGTAACCAGCCGCGAAAACTTGACCACCCTCTATGGTTGGACGGCTCAAGCCCGCATTGCCGACCCTGCCAACGACGCCCACATTTTTGAATGGTTGCCCGAATTTAGCTTTGATGACAAGGGCAATTGTGCCCATTATATTTACAAACAAGAAAACGCCCAAGGCTTTGACCCTGCCTTGGTGCACCATCAAAGCCGCGTCCAAGACGAGCAACTCAGCTACACCAATACTTACCTAAGCCGAGTGCTTTATGGCAACCGTACCCCTTACGCTGGTTTTGGCGAAAGCCTGCCCCCCGAAATCGACTATTTGTTTGCCACCGTGCTCGACTATGGCGAGTATGACGCCACCACCCCCAACGAGCCAATCAATGATTGGGGCTTTCGCGGCGATGCTTTTTCGGACTATAGGGCGGGATTTGAGCGACGCACCACCCGTCTTTGCCAAAGGGTATTATTATTTCACCGTTTCAACGGGCAAGACGAGTACAATGGCTTGGTGAAATCGTTGGATTTTGGCTACAACCAAACCCAAGCCGAGGGTTTCACTTTTCTGGAAAGCATCACCGCTTGCGGCTACATCAAACAAGCCGACGGCAGCTATTCAAAAAAGGCAATGCCCCCGCTAGAGTTTGCCTACCAATCCCTTGCTTGGAACCGCGAAGTGCGCACTATCAAATCTGAGCATTTGGTACATGCCCCCGTGGGGCTTTCTTCGCCTTGGCAATTGACCGATTTGTATAACGAGGGCTTGGCGGGCGTGCTCACCGAACAAGCGGGCGGTTGGTATTATAAGGCAAACTTGGGCAATGGGGCGTTTGCTCAAGCCCAGCTCGTGTCGCCCAAGCCTTCGTTTGGGGGTTTGGGTGGGCAAATGCAATTGAGCGACTTGGAGGCAGACGGCAAAAAACAATTGGTAAGCTATAGCCCGCTTGCCCCTGGCTATTTTGAGCTAAACAATCAAGGCGAATGGGAAGGCTTTCGCCGCTTTGATGCCTTGCCCAATATTGATTTGAACGACCCGAATGCCCGTTGGCTTGACCTGAATGGGGATGGCAAGGCGGAGGTGCTCATTAGCCAAGAGCAAGTATTTACTTGGTATGCCTCGAAGGGCAAAAAGGGCTTTGGGCAAGCAAAGAAAACCCTGAAGCCTACAGACGAAAACACGGGCGCCACTCTAGTATTTGCCGAAGCCACCCAAACCATTTTTCTTGCCGATATGTCGGGCGATGGGCTCACCGACATTGTGCGCATTCGCAATGGCGAAGTGTGCTATTGGTCAAACTTGGGCTATGGCAGGTTTGGCAAAAAAGTGACGATGAGCAATGCCCCTTGGTTTGACGCCCCCGATGCCTTTAACCCTGCCTTGCTGCGCCTTGCCGACATTGACGGGTCGGGCACAAGCGACATTATTTATTTGGGCAAAAACAAGTGGACTTGTTGGCAAAACCTGCACGGCAACAGCTTTGCCGAAACGCCCTTTGAGTTAGAAGCTTTCCCTGCCATTCATCCCCAAGCCCATATCACCGTAGCCGATTTGTTGGGCAATGGAGTAGCTTGCATTGTGTGGTCGAGCGGACTTGCCAAAGACACCACTGCCCCCCTGCAATACATTGACCTCATGGGCAGCCAAAAACCTCACTTGATGGTGGGTTACACAAACAACTTGGGCAAAGAAGTAACGATGGAGTACGCCCCCTCTACCCAGTTTTACCTTGCCGACCAAGCAGCAGGCACGCCTTGGGCAAGTCGCTTGCATTTTCCCGTGCATTGCCTCGCCAAGCTCACCACTGAAGACAAAATCACGGGGCATTGTTTCACCAGCAGCTACACCTACCATCATGGCTATTATGACCACCCCGAACGCGAGTTTCGTGGCTTTGGGCGGGTAGAACAAACCGACAGCGAAAGCTTTGCCCATTGGGTGAAAACCGAGGCGAGCAACCTCACCGAAGAAGCCCTGCACCAAGCGCCCGTGCTCACCAAAACTTGGCACCACACGGGGGCTTTTCTAGACAATGACCGACTGCTTGCCCAGTTTGAAAAAGACTATTGGCAGGCACAACTAGAGCGCCAAGGCGAAGAAGTGAGTCACCACGAAACCACTCTAGTGGAAATGATTGAAGTCGAGTTGAACCCCCAAGAATGGGTGGAGGCGTTGCGAGCTTGCAAGGGCAGGGCATTGCGCAGCGAGGTGTTTGCCCAAGATGCTACCGAAGACGCCACTGCCGAAGAACAGCTACAAGCGCTAACGCCTTACACAGTCACGCAAAGCAATTGGGTAGTGAAGCTGCTGCAACCCAAGGGCAACAATGCCCACGCGGTGTTTATGGTGCAGCCCAGCCAAAGCCTGAGCTACCATTATGAACGCAACCCCGAAGACCCTCGCATTGCCCACCAACTCAATGTAGCGTTTGACGAATACGGCAATGTGCTAGAGTCGGCGGCGGTGGTGTATCCACGCCAAGTGACAGATGCCTCGTTGCCCGCTGCCACTCAAGCCGCCCAAAGCACCACCACTATTTTGTATACCCAAAACGCCTTTACCAATGACGTGATCGACGATGAGGCTTACCGCTTACGTTTACCTGCCGAGACAAAAACTTTTGCCCTCAAGGGCGTACCCAAAGACGGGAACTATTACCAGCTTTCCGATTTTGACCAAATTCTTTCAAATACGCATTCGGAAGAGGCTTTGTACCACGAAATTGACCAACCCTTGACGGCAGACAAAGCCCAAAGGCGACTCATTGAGCATGTGCGCTCTACTTATTATCAAAACAACTTGAGCGGCGCTTTGCCCCTTTATCAACTAGAATCGTTGGGCTTGCCTTACGAGAGCTATCAGTTGGCGTACACGCCCGAGCTAGTGGCAGACATTTTTGGGACTAAAGTAGGTGATGCGGTGCTCACCGAAGGGCGTTTTTGCCACAGCGAAGGCGACGCCAATTGGTGGGTGCGTTCGGGGGTGGTGCAGTTTATAACAGACAGCGAAACCCCTGCCGAGGCTCAAGCCCGTTTTTATGTGCCAGTGGCTTTCGCCGATGCCTATGAAGCGGTGACCAAGGTACGCTATTATGGCAATGAGTATTTGTTGATTGCCCAAACCGAAGATGCACTGGGCAACCGTGCGGGGGTGAATGTGTTCAACTTTCGTACCCTTGCCCCCCAACAGATGTACGACATCAACGGCAATTTGTCGGAAAGCTTGAGCGACGAATTGGGTTTGGCGAAAGCCCTTGCCGTGATGGGCAAAGGCAACGAAGCCGACGCGCTGACAGGGCTAGAAGCCACCTCCAACGCCAGCGAAACCGCCAACATTGAAAGCTTTTTTGCCGCTGCCGACTCTGACGCCCTCACCAACGCGGGCAAGGCATTGCTCCAGCACGCTACCACGCGTTTTGTCTATGACCTAGCCGCCTACACCCGCGAAGGCAAGCCTGTGGTGGTGGCTGCCATTAGCCGCGAGCAACATTCGCAACAAGTAGCTGATTCGCCCGTGCAAATTGCCCTAGAGTATGGCAATGGCTTGGGTGAGGTGGTGATGCAAAAAACTCAAGCCGCGCCAGGGCTTGCCAAGCAAGTGGTCATCAATGCCGACGAAAGCATCACCATCAACGAGGTGGACACTACGCCCCAATTGCGTTGGATTGGCAACGGGCGCACCGTGAAAAACAACAAGGGCAATGTGGTGAAACAATACGAGCCTTATTTTTCGGTGAGTCACCATTACGAAGACACCAAGGAATTGGTAGAAACTGGAGTAAGCCCTGTGCTCTATTACGATGCGGTGGGGCGACTCATTAGAACCGACATGCCCAACGGTACTTTTTCTAAAGTGAGTTTTACGGCTTGGCGCCAAAGCTTGTACGATGCCAACGACACAGTACTCGAGAGCGATTGGTATGCGGCACGGGTGGGGCGATTGATAGACGAGGCGTTGATTGCAGACGGCAAAGACCCTGCAAAAGAAGAGAACGCTGCGGAGCAAACCGCCTTGCACGCCCAAACGCCCCAAGTGCTGCACCTCGACACCTTGGGCAGACCTGTGTTGCAAATAGACAACAACAAAGAGCTTGATGAAGACCACCAAGAAAATGAGACGTTCTACCACACTCAAGCAAACCTAGACACAGAAGGCAACCTGCGCGCAGTGACCGATGCCCGCGACAATTTAGTGATGCGCTACAAATATGACATGTTAGGCAACAAGGTATACCAAGAAAGCATGGACGCGGGCAAGCGTTGGCTCTTGCTCAATGTGGTGGGCAAGCCGCTCCGCACTTGGGACGAACGCGACCATGAGTTCCGCTATTTCTATGACGCCTTGCAACGCCCCAGCTATAGCCAAGTGCTGGGGGGCGATGGCGACACTCCGCTCGACCACATTTTTAGCCGCACTATTTATGGCGAACAAGAATTGACCGCAGGGCGAGACAACGAAGCGGCGGTACAAGCCCTCAACATTTTGGGGCAAGTGACCCGCCAATACGACACGGGTGGGCTGGTGCA
This sequence comes from uncultured Microscilla sp., assembly GCF_947493425.1. Taxonomy (GTDB): domain Bacteria; phylum Bacteroidota; class Bacteroidia; order Cytophagales; family Microscillaceae; genus Microscilla. Next base: position 44,318 of record NZ_CANLRP010000050.1, read on the forward strand.
TAGCCCTGCGTATGATTTTAAGGGGCAACCGTTGAGTACCAGCCGCCAGCTTTTCAGTAAATATAAGGAGGTGGCAAACTGGACGGAGGCGAATATGCTCGCCGATTTGGAAAACGAGGCGTTCGTTTTTACCACCCGCACCGATGCCTTGGGACGCATTGTGGAGCAAACCACCCCTGACGGCAGCGTGATCACTCCTAGCTACAACGAGACGGGCTTGCTGACCAGCGAAACCGTGACCCACCCCAGCGAGGCAACGCCCAGCACTTACATTGCCCGCATTGCCTACAACGCCAAGGGGCAGCGCGAAAAGATAGTGTATGGCAACCAAGTGACCAGCCGCTACAGCTACGACTCTGAGACTTTTGGGCTGTTGCGGCTGGTGAGCCAACAACAAAACGGCGACCCACTGCAAGACTGGCGCTATACCTACGACCCCGTGGGCAATATATGCCAAATAGAAGACAGTGCCGCGCCTGTAGTGTTTTTCAACAACCAAAAAATCACGAGCCTTGCCACCTACACCTACGACGCCTTGTACCGATTGATAGCCGCCACGGGGCGCGAAAACAGCGCCGCCCTGAGCTTTGGCAACCAAGACAATTGGAACGATGACGCCTTTGCCCATGACATGCAACCCAACGACCCTATGGCAATGCGCAACTATACCCAAAGCTACCAATATGACAGTGTGGGCAACATCTTGCAGATGAAACACACTGCCAGCGGCAACAACTGGACGCGCCACTATGCTTATGAAACCGCCAACAACCGCCTGACGAGTACCCAAGTGGGTAGCTACACCTATAGCTATGCCTACCACACCCAACACGGCTTTATGACCAGTTTGCCCCACTTGGCAGACATTGGCTGGAACTTTTTGGAGCAAGTGGCACGCACCAACCGCCAACAACGCAGCGACGGCGGCACCCCCGAAACCACTTATTACCAATATGATGGCAGCAGGCAAAGGCTGAGAAAGATTACCGAAAACGCCGCCGATGCAGGAATGGCAGGAGGTTCCACCAAAAAAGACGAACGCATTTATGTGGCGGGTTATGAGCTGTACAAATGCCACAACGGGGCAAACGTGGGGCTGGAACGCGAAACCCTGAGCCTGCTGGACGAAGGGCACCGCTTTGTGATGATAGACCGACGCAATGCGGTAAACGATGGCACCGAAGAAACCTTGGTGCGCTACCAACTCCACAACCACTTGGGCTCGGCAGCGCTGGAACTCAACGAGACGGCGGAGGTGATTAGCTATGAAGAATACCACCCCTATGGCACTACGGCTTACCAGGCAACAAACGCCACGATAGGAGCAGCTGCCAAACGCTACTGCTACACAGGCATGGAGCGCGACGAAGAGACAGGGCTGGAATACCACAGCGCCCGCTATTACTTGCCTTGGCTGGGGCGCTGGTTGAGCACCGACCCGATTGGGATTGGGGATGGGGTGAATGTGTATGGGTATGTGCGGGGGAATCCTGTGAGGTTGGTGGATGGGAGTGGGAGACAGAGTCTTCCTCCTGAATATTACCCTGACCCAATGTTCCAATTAGGAAGAGGGTTTGGCGCATTATTCGAGTTTTTTGTAGGAGGAAAAGCTGACCCAATAAGAGATGAGAAGCCAAGCTTACCACAAGGCGGAATAGGAGGTGTTGTGGGTGGGGTAGCCGATACAGCTACATTAAGGCTTACAGGTGTTCTTGAAAATGACCCGACATTACTGAGTCAAGTAGGAATGGAAGTAGGTGCAAGTCAAGTCCCTGTTGTAGATCCAGCATTAAGGCTGGCTACAGGAGAAACAGTAACAGGGCAAGACACAAACAGGCTGGAAGCAGCAGCAACCCTTACTATGGATGTGTTGCCGTTGGCAACAAGTAACCGAACTTTGACTACGATAGCAAAAAAAACTTCTGGTACATCTCACATTGGTTCATCTTCTTACAGGTCAAGCCAAAGAGTGCCAACTGAAACAAACCCGACATGCCGTGGAGATTTATGCGTTGCAGATGTTGGGGCTCATCACGCTAATAAGGTAAGACCTAAAGATTCCCCCCTGATTACCAACGAAGAATTTGTAGCTGCTTCAGGAAGACCAGTTCACCGAGTAAATAATCCAATAGAAAATAGAGGCCAAGCAGTAGCCTTTCTAAATCAAGGGTATGAAGGTTTATACAATTCTGGAAGAATATCTCAACGTATAGAAGCTTCCATCCCATCAGGTAACAGTTTTGACCTTAAACCAGGGGCTTACCTTATGGAAGTTGATGGACCTATGGGTGGGCATGCTATCCACGTAAATGTATCTAATCAAATTATTGGTACAAAATATATCCATGAGGGGCGAATCATATCAAAGACTGATGCTCTTGAACTTATGGGGGATGGGGAACGAGTACATAAGATGCCATTATATCAAATGGAATTTTATGATCCTCAGAATGGAGTTTGCATTGATCCAGATATGGTCACACACTTGTTCAATGTTAGAGGTTTTATTAGGTTAGATTAGGCTTCCCTAACTGGCGCAAGCGTCCTCGCTTGTGTCCAGCGTAGCAAGTTCAGCTTTCTGGACAGGTACTCAGAAAGATTTACAAGACTAGGCAAAGGTTTTTTTTACAAAAATAGGGAAGCTGCAAGCCCCGAATCAAGTT
>NZ_CANLRP010000051.1 GCF_947493425.1 uncultured Microscilla sp.
TTTTTTGGAGGTTTGACAGCCACCAAAATAAACTCGAAATAGTGTATAAACTACTTAGTTCCCAAAGCACTAGGTTTAGTTATTAACGTACGCCTTGGAAAATATGAGTTGTACAATTATTTTCCTTTTTAGTGTAATTTGTAATAAAAAATTATATTTTTGTATTGTAAAGTAGAATTATACTAACCAATATTTAAAATATATTAACCTTATGAAGTCTTTGGTATCCCCTTCTCAGTATTGTCTAATGTACCTCACACTGCCTCATTTTAATACCCCATAAATTAATTATCAGTTTTCCTGTTTTTTACATTGGTTTTGAAAGTACCATTTTCAAAACACAGCTTTGCTATGCCCCTACCTAAATAAAACAGGATACTACAATATGCATATTTTAATACTCACATATATTACACTTATAAAAATGAAAAATGTAAAATTGCTGCAATGGGTTCTCATTGCAATGTTAATCTCACAAACTGTTGTGGGTCAGTCTACTAGCCGTTTGGATATAATGAAACACTGGGCTCCCCAAATATTCCAAGATACCCGTAATGATAAAGTTGGACTAAAAGTTGGGTTTTGGTGGGTCTGGTCGCATCAATATTATCAAGGGCATGACTTTATCATCAAGTATGACTATGACAAAGACTGGAACCTTGACAATAATCGCTCAATGGCAGCTACCAATAGTTATAACCCCAACCTGATTGCCAGTGTTTATGGAAACTATGCCGAAACCGATACCCATATTTTCATAGAGTATGGTTTTTATCATGCCTATGACGATGCCATTATCAAGGCTGATAGACACCTGCACGATTGGGAAGGTGCCACAGTATGTATTCAGAAAGATGGCACACCTTATGGTAAGTTTAGAGCCATGACCACCATTTATCATAGTGAAGGAAAGCGTTATACAGCAAACCAAATTGCTTTTAACGGAAGTCACCCTCAGGTATATGTGTCATCTAATGGCGATGTAATCAATAGTTGTTTTGATACAGGTGCTCATGGACACGGGGTAGAGGCATATCGTGCTGGGCAACATTGTACAGGCAACGATGCCATAGTATATAATATAGGTGATGTGGGGCAGGCACCTGTACATACAGGAGGAGGAGCTTTCAAGCATCACTATAATTATAGCTTGGTAGACAAAGAAGAATTGGTGACAAAAGGAGTAAGGGGAGCAAGTCACGATTTTGCTTCGGACTTTGCCAACAAATTTTCTTTCTTGAAAACCGAAGCTGCTTACAGCTATAATTATGTTTATCATCCATACCGTGGAGCCAAGTCATTGTCCGGTTTTCAGACCAAACAAATTGGTTTTTCAACTAAACCCAGTTATGCTTATGCCTACAAGGGTGTGTATACAGTGGTAGGAGCAGGTGATGATATTTGGAATGCCAGCGATCAGTTTCGTTATGTATACCAACCTATCAATGGCGATGTAGAGATAATTACCCGTGTGTACGATTTGCAGGAAAATATAGACAATTGGGCAAAAGCAGGCATTATGATCCGTGAAACCCTGGCGGCTAACTCTAAAAATGCTTATGCCTTATTATCATCTGCCAATGGAACAAATTTTCAGAGTCGTATTAGTACTGGTGCAGGCAGCATCCATAACTCAAGAGTAGAACAATACCAACAAGTATGGCTAAAGCTCAAAAGGTCAGGCAACTTGTTTACAGCCCATTACTCTACCAATGGTTTAGGGTGGAATTTTTTAGGACAGCAATACATTACGATGAACTCGCAAGCCTATGTAGGGTTGGCGGTTACCTCAAACAATACAGACAGACAATGTGTAGCTGTATTTGACCAGGTACAGATCAGTACAAGTAAAGGGGCATTATTGCGTAGCAGTCAGCAGTTAGAGGGAGAAGCATCACCAAATACATTGAGTATCTACTCGCACCAAAACAAATTATATATCAAGGCAAATGGCACTGATGTAAGCGGGAGCCAAGTGTTGTTATATAATTTGTTGGGGCAAAAAGTGTGGAGTGCAGGCTTAAGTAAAAATGCACTTCAACACTTTGTTTTGCATTTAAAGCCTGGAATATACTTGGCAAAAGTGCCATCATCCAGCGGTGTAGTTGTTCAAAAAATAGTGATAGAATAATCAAAGTATATGGTTGGATAGTCTTGCTCTATCCAACCGTATTATTTAATAAAACTTGTTACACTTCAATCACCAGTTTACCCAACTGTTTGCCTTCATGCATCTCATCAAAAGCACTTACTACTTTATTTAATGGGCGAGTTGAGCTAATCATAGGCATTATTTTATGATCGCTAACAAATTGTACCATTGCTTCAAACTCTTGGTCATTGCCCATTGTAGAGCCCTTGATATTTGCTTGCGCAAACCAAAAGCGGGGTAGTTGCAAAGTAACCTTAGTGCCTGCAGTACCCCCATATACCACCAAAGTTCCGGCAAGATTCAGGCTTTTTGCCAAAGCTTCAAATCCTTTGCCTCCTCCACTGTCTATTATTACGTCAAAGTTACCCCCAGCCTGTTTTACCAAACTTTTTTCCCATTTTTCTTCCTTATAATTGGCTGTTCCATCTGCTCCGGCAGCTTTCATTTTTTCCAGTTTTTCATCACTACCTGAGGTTACAAATACTTTGCACCCCAATGCTTTGGCAAACTGAAAAGCAAACTGCGAGACTCCCCCACCAATACCAGTTACCAATACCTTGTGTTCGGGTTTGGCTTCCCCTTTGGTAAATACTGCCCGATAAGCTGTAAGAGCAGCTAAAGGCAATGCAGCAGCTTGTGTAGGGCTTAGGTGAGCAGGTTTTTTGTGTAAACGATGGGTAGGCACTACTACATACTCAGCTAAAGTACCATCGGTAGGCATACCCAAAATAGAATAGTTATATGACTGAAAGCGAGGGTCATCGCCCCAGTTTACATTGGGATTCATAATGACTTCTTTGCCTACCCAGGTTTGATCAGTTTGATCGTGTACTTTTTCTACTACACCACAACCGTCAGACCCCAGGATAGAAGGGTATTTTAAGCCTGGGTACATTCCAATTCTACTCCATTGGTCACGGTGGTTAAGTGCCGCGGCTTTTATTTTTACCAATGCTTCACCTGCTTTGGGTTTGGGTACTGGTACCGATTGCAGTTCTATTTTTTCGTTTTCTACCAGTACTAGTGCTTGCATATTTGCCATATTGATTTTTTGATTAAAACTAATCAACCCTATAGGTTGCCGATTTGTTTTTCTGTGTTTAATTTCAGGCAAGGTATTAAAAAATGCCGAAACACGCAGGGGTATATTTTATGCCTTGTTTGTATCAAAGTAAACCAATATATTGAAAGTTATGAACATAGAAATCCAACGAATTAAACATGCTTTTAAAATGGAATGCAATGGCTCACCCTGGCATGGTACCTCATTGCGTGGGTTGCTTAAGGGGGTAGACTATTTGCAAGCAAGGCAGCGTATTTTCCCTGGAACCCATTCTATTTGGGAGTTAGTACAGCACATATATAACTGGCGTGAGTTTGTGGTTAAAAAGATGGAAGGAGACAGCGAGTTTGATATTGAATTAAACACAATACACGATTGGGCAAATATTCAGGTATCCACAGAAGAGTCCTGGCAAAAGTTGCTATCTCAGTTGGCAGATAACCAGCAAACAATTGTAGAAATACTGGGTGGTTGGCTAGATGATCAACTAGACGATCAAGTGCCAGGCAAGGATTACACTTATTATACTTTATTGCATGGCATGATCAAGCATGACATTTACCATGCTGGACAAATAGCAATGACTCGTAAAATGTTAACCATAGGAGGGTAGCTTAGGCATCAGAGGGTATTTGGGGTGTTTTATTGGCAGAAGCTGCTTTTTTTTGTTCGCATGCTTCACAAATGCCTCTGAAAACCAAGGTATGGTAGGCTATGTCAAATTTATACATATCTTCTACCATTTGTTGGATATTTTGCAAACGCGGGTCACAAAACTCAAAAATCTGTTTGCATTCTATACACACCAAATGGTCGTGTTGACGGTATTGGTATGCTTTCTCATACACCGAAAAATTAGCCCCAAAATGATGGCGTTTTACCAATCCACATTCTATCAATAGCTCTAGTGTGTTGTATACAGTAGCCCTGCTTACTCTATAGTTTTTCTCTTTCATATTTACATACAGGGAGTAAGCATCAAAGTGTTCAATGTTGTATATTTCTTCTAAAATGGCAAACCTTTCCTGAGTTTTGCGCATTTGCTTTTTTTCAAGAAAATCGGTGAAAACTTGTTTAACTTCTTGTTGGTTTTGAGCGGAGGAATGAGTCATTGTATTTATGTTGATTTAGGATGTAAAACTACAAAAATATATTTATTTAGACTAATTCTATATAATATAGGGTGACTTTCACTTAAACCAAAACCCCATTTGTACAGTTAACACTGTATATTGATGAGCAAAAAAATAATCACTAAATGCTTGCAGAAGAAGTTATAGGACAACATAAAACTCGGAACCAACTGCATACATTGATACTTTTTGTTAGTATGCTGAGTTTAATAGCATTGCTGGGGTATTTATTGGCAGGTCAATTGGGAGTTATTGCTTCAGTTATTATGGGTATTCTCTTAATGGCGTTGGCTCCTGGTATTTCACCTGCTTTAATTTTACGCATGTACAAAGCCCGCGCAATTGACCCCTACAACGCCCCTAACTTGCATAAAATAGTGCAAGTATTGGCCAAAAGAGCAAAACTAAAGGCCGTGCCCAAGTTATACTATGTACCTAGTACTATGATGAACGCTTTTGCGGTGGGTACACCAAAAAGTGCCCATATTGCAATCACTGATGGGCTGCTAAAAGCCTTGAACTTAAGAGAGTTGGCTGGTGTACTGGCACATGAAGTAAGTCATATAAGCAATAATGACATGCGCGTAATGAGTGTAGCTGATATGATGAGTCGCCTTACTGGGTTGCTGTCCAATATTGGACAAATCCTGCTCATTATCAATTTACCCTTATTATTGGTAGGTGAAGTAGGAGTTTCCTGGTGGGCAATTTTATTACTCATATTTGCATCTCCTCTGGTAGGTTTGCTTCAGTTAGCTTTGTCGCGTACCAGAGAGTTCAATGCTGATTTGCACGCAGCACTGCTTACCGATGATCCGATGGGTTTGGCGCTTGCCCTAAAAAAAGTAGAATATCACAGTGGTAATCTGTTTCGACAAGTTATTGTACCGGGTTATAAAGTACCTGAACCTTCTATTTTTAGAAGTCACCCCAATACCGAAGAGCGAATAACCCGCTTGCAGGCGATGGAACATAAAGGGGAGCCTGTCTTTCAGTTATCTGAAGAAGAAGCCTCTCGTTTGCTGTTCGAAAAATATGCCCACATGTTAGCTTCTCGCCCCCGTTGGCGACCTGGCGGATTTTGGTATTAGTAGACCAAGTTATTTATTGGCAAATACTTGCCTGAGCTTATTTACATTTTCATTGTCCACAGTCAAGTGTACGTCTCGCTGTGGAAACGCTATAGTAATGCCTACTTCACGGAAAAGTTGGTCGATGATAAATCTCAAGTCACTTTTTACAATTTCTATATCCCAAGTATTGGCTGTCCAAAAATGCAACTCAAAATTAAGGCTATTGTCGCCAAAGTCTTTGAAAAGTACATAAGGTTTTTCAAGCTTGGGGTGTAACTCTGTGTCTATGACTATGTCTTGGTGCGCATAAGCAGACTGGATTAATTTTTCTTTGACCAATTCTACATTAGATCCATAAGCTACTCCCACAGTAATTTGAAAGCGAGTAGCAGCGCTATGGTTACTGCTCCAGTTAATCACATTGTCAGAAATAAACTTAGAGTTAGGCACAATGATTTCTATCGAATCGCGGGTTTCTACAGTAGAGGTACGAATGCCAATAGAGTTAATTCGCCCTACAGTAGAGTGCATTTCTACCATATCGCCTACCTTTACCCTGCCCTCAAACAAAATAATTAATCCTGAAATAAGGTCGTTAGCAATTTGTTGCAAGCCAAACCCAATACCTACAAACAATGCTGTAGACCCAGCAAAAATGGCTGAGCCAATGTGCAGGCGATTAAGCATAATAGAAATGGCAATGGTATAAATAACGTATTTGGTGATTTGTAAAATGGCAAATCGTTTCCCACTATCTATAGACTTTACTTTTGCTAAACGACGTTCTAACAGCCTTTTTGTGATAGAGATAAGTAGTCGGGCACTAGCATAAATGATAATTAATACAAATAAGTCTACAAGAATACGGCTGACCGTTAAGTCTTTGTAGCCTGGAATAGGGGTATAGTTGAGAAAATCCTGAAAATTGGCTAAAATGCTCATAGAGGCAGTGTCATTTTGTATAATAGTGGTGTTTTTGGTATTAGGCTTATATGCACCAAGTTTGATAAAAAACAGGCATAATACATAGATGTTGCTGTTTACGGGTGTAACCCAAAAAACAACTTATTGTTTGAGTACACTTGTTGTGCTCAAGGTACGCTTCATACAATATTTGCCCGTAGGCAAGGTGTATATATTTATTATTGCTATTAACTCTGAGGCATAAAAATAAAAAAGCCTGAAACAAAGTTCAGGCTTTTTAAAAAAAATGTATGAATGATGTAATAAAATCCCTTAAAATAAGGACTTTATATTATAAGGTAGACTTATTGTGCCACTTTAGCTATTGGATATTTTTTTACATCATCTTTTTTCAAAACGATTTCTTTTTTGATTTCAGGTGTTACTTGGGCTGTTTTCTTAGCACTGGTGGTTGCCAAATAAGGAGCAATTACCAAAGCTACTACTGACATTAACTTAAGCAAAATGTTAAGCGAAGGACCAGAAGTATCTTTAAATGGATCCCCTACAGTATCGCCTACTACAGCGGCTTTATGAGGATCAGAGCCTTTGTAGAACATCTGATCTTTACCTTGTACCTTTATTTTTACCCCTTCTTCAAACATTTTCTTGGCGTTATCCCAGGCGCCACCAGCATTAGACTGGAAGATGGCCATCAATACTCCTGCTACAGTCACACCAGCCAATAGACCTCCCAACATCTGAGGGTCACGTCCGGCAAACTTGGCACCAAAACCAATAAGAATGGGGGCAAAGATGGCTACTATGCCAGGCATTATCATTTGTCTGATAGATGATTGAGTTGAAATAGCCACACACTTGTCAAACTCGGCTACACCATCTGCTTTTTCAAAAGTTTCTCTGTCTTTTTCATCCCAATCTTTCATTTCTTTGCCTTCGTTTTTACGCATTACGCCAAGCGCAGCTTTGAGGGCAGGAATATCTTTAAACTGACGACGCACCTCTTCAATCATAGCCATAGCAGCTTTACCCACTGCTTGCATAGCCATTGCTGAGAACAAGAATGGTAACATTCCTCCAATGAATAAGCCCGCCATTACATCGGGGCGAGACACGTCAATGATACCAATGCCTGCAGTTACTTTAAATGCACTAAACAAAGCCAAGGCAGTCAAGGCAGCAGAACCAATGGCAAAACCTTTACCAATGGCAGCAGTAGTATTACCTACAGCATCTAGTTTATCTGTTCTTTGGCGAACTTCTTTTGGCAACTCACTCATTTCAGCAATACCACCTGCGTTGTCAGAAATAGGTCCGTAAGCATCTACTGCTAACTGAATACCAGTGTTGGCTAACATACCAACCGCAGCAATGGCAATTCCATACAAGTTAGCCAATTCATAAGCACCAATTACAGCTGCTGCAATAATAAGAATAGGAATAGCTGTAGAGTACATGCCTACGCCCAAACCTGCAATAATGTTGGTAGCAGCACCTGTGGCAGACTGTTGTACAATTGACTTTACGGGTCCAGTTCCTGTTCCTGTATAGTGTTCAGTAATCAGACCAATAAATAAACCAGCCAGGGCACCTATGATTGTAGCAAAAAACACATTTGTAGAGGTATAAGTAAATTCTGCAGCCCCAAATCCTGTAGTCCATTGAGCAGGCAACACATTGGTAATAAGGAAATAAGATAAAACAATTAGAATACCTGTAGAGCCAAACTCACCAATGTTAAGCGCACGTTGTGGGTTTCCTCCTTCTTTTACTCTTACCATAAAGGTTCCAATGATAGAAGTAATAATACCCAAGCCAGCCAGCATCAAAGGCAATAACACTGCAGATAAACCACCAAAACTATCGCCAAAGCCAGCAGGAGAGATAAAAGCAACTCCTAATACCATAGTACCAATGATAGAACCTATATAAGATTCAAATAAGTCGGCACCCATTCCAGCTACATCCCCTACATTATCCCCTACATTGTCTGCAATGGTAGCAGGGTTCAAAGGGTGATCCTCAGGAATACCAGCTTCTACTTTACCTACCAAGTCAGCCCCTACATCGGCAGCTTTAGTATAAATACCTCCCGCTACACGAGCAAATAATGCAATAGAAGAGGCACCAAAAGAAAATCCTGTCAATACATTGATTACCACGGTCAACACTTCAGCTTTGTTGGCAGCTGCTCCTACATTCCATACCATAAAATAAACAGCGAACAAAGAGCCTAATCCTAAAAGAGCCAAACCAACTACCCCCAGTCCCATCACAGAACCTCCGGTAAAAGCGATTTTTAAGGCGTGACTTAAACCAGTACGAGCAGCGTTGGTGGTACGAACATTTGCTTTGGTAGCTACACGCATACCTATAAATCCTGCCAATGCTGAACATACAGCACCTATAACAAAAGACAAAGCAATAAGTGGCGAACTACCTGCTGGGGCAGTTATTCCTAAGACAATAGCTACTCCTATTACAAAAATTGCCAATACCTTATATTCAGCTTTAAGGAAAGCCATAGCTCCAGTAGCAATATTCTTAGCTATACGTTTCATCTTGTCAGTGCCTTCGTCTTGCTTGGATACCCAGGCAGACCTAAGAAATGTGAAGAGCAGCGCCACAAGTCCGAGTAAAGGGACGGTAAATATTATGTATTCGGGTTTCATGTAAATTCTTTTATTTTTTCGGTATTACTTATACTAAATATAATATTAATGAAGGCGCAAATATAGAATAGTAATTCAAAAAAATGGTATACTAACATACTAAAAATGAGATTTTTTCGTAGTCTGCCATTGCTGAAAATCGTTTTTAACCTAGTTTTTTTTGGGTAAAATCATTGATCGGCAAAATTTTCCATCTTCTAAATACTCAAATCTTAAAATATTATACACTCCTTGTTATTGTTAAGGAATGTATAAGATAAGTACAATTTTATATCGTTTGGAGATTTGAGTCATGGTGCCTTCATCAAATAATATTTTGCTACATCTAAAACTGTACTTAGTCGCTTTTATGGCTTGTTTAGTCGAATAATAGTGACTGTTGATGTGGTGAACCCGTTTGGGGAAATGAACAGTGTGACAGAGAGCAGTAGTGATGGAATAATTAAATTTTACAATTCATCACCCAAAAAATGATTGCATTTTATTCATGTTTTCTGTACAACTTATTAAAAGTATTTACTATTTTTAAAATACTCTAAATTTGATTGAATTTATACTCTAAACCTTATCGAACAATGACAAATAAAAAAACACTCATCACATTATTGGTATTACTTACGTTTGTGGTAGGTAATGTAATGGCCCAAGGACGTGGCAAAGGAAAAGGCAAGTGGAAAAAGAAAAGTGCAGAAGAAAGAGCTACTTTATTGACCAAACGAATGACTGGTCCTTTGAAGCTGACTGCCGACCAGCAAACCAAAGCAAAAGCGATTCACTTAACGGCTGAGAATCAGATGACAACATTGCGTGCTGATAAAAAAGCAGGTAAGTTGACTAAAGAAGATGCCAGAGCTAAAAGAAAAGAAATTAACAAAACGCGTCGTCAAGGCATCAAAGGTTTGCTTGATGACCAGCAAAAAAAGAGATACAAAAAATGGCGTAAAAACAGAAACCGAAAAGGCAGACGTAAAGGTAAAGGAAAGAAGGGCAAAGCAGGCAATGATAATGATAATGACAACGATAATGACAACGATAATGATGATGACAACGGAGGAAAATAAACGTTGATAATATTCAAACAAAAACCACTTGAAGCCTGAGCCTCAAGTGGTTTTTGTCTTTATAATGCTTGGTAATGTGATGTAAAATGGAAAAACCAAGTAATCTAATAAAAAAGTAGTACCTGTTTGTCGAGTTGTGTAGTTTTAACTATAAACTAGGACAAGGTAAGCCTCCACTGAGTTTTCTTTTGACCCCCCACTTTTCGGATGATATAAAGTTAATACGCAAAGAAATTTCGTGCACCCCAGTAGTAGCAGTGTTAGTAAGCTTAGAAATAGTAAAGTCATAACTGTAGCCCAACGAAAAGTTTCTAAGCCTAAGTCCTGCCATGGCAATTAGTGATTCATTGTTAGACACCAACTGATCCACCTTTTTGATAGGTAAACCACGATAAAACAAACCTAATGTAAAAGGTGAGTAGGTCCAGTAAACACCAGCATCTAATTGATCAAAGCCTCCCTGATGTTTGTATAATATGGTAGGGCTGATACTCATCTCTCTATAGCCAGAACGGTACTTGTCGCGCCAGTTATCCGATTCCCCAATAGGTATTTTTACTCCGGCTTGTAATGTATACCTGATAGGTAGCCTGGATTCCCCCTCAGCGTTTGCCAAAAAGCTTTGGTTAGGACGGGTAAGGTTATGGGCAGAAAAGCCTAACCACATGTACTCATCGTACAACAAGGCACCAGCAGCTACATTGGCATAATTAACACCACCTACAGCCGTAGTAGGATCATTACTGGTGTTTGATATTATTCCGTTGTTATCAAACTGATCGCCAAAAGTAAGGTTAGACACACTACTTCTTAGTACATAAGACCCTTGCAAACCCATTCGCAGCATTTTTGGCATTTCTATTCCAAACAACCACCATTGCCCTAAGTCCATTTCATAAGCGTATTGTAAACCCACATCTTGTGTAGCCGTACCCCCATTACTTATCTCATCATAGGTGTATATCAGCCCTATGCTACTATTGAAGTTTTCAAAATAATGGTCAAAAGACCCAGAGTAAGTAGTAAAGGAGGCGTCTAAACCTTGCCATTGACGGCGGTAGTTAAGCACCAAACGAGGTGTGTGATCTGACCCGGCAAATGCAGGGTTGATATACAGCGGTGCAGCATAATACTGAGAAAACTGGGCATCTTGTGCCTGTGCTTTACACAGCATTAGCAGCATAAAAATCAAAAATGTACACCTTTTTAACATAAGCACTTTTTATTTTTAATATAGTAATATTTTTGATTGCTTGAATTTGGGTAATCCCTGAGGTATGAGCGTTTGTTTAAAGTTTTATAAAATGGGCTAAAAAAGTGATTTTCAAGTGCTGACACCAAGCAGTACTTTTACCAATCACTTTGGTTAAAGGCAAAGGTATACTTAGTCAGTTTAACAACTTGTACCATTTAACTCCAGAGAAAAACTTAAGCTCTTAATAGAAAATATAGCTAAACTTAGTAAATAAAAGCTATTTCTTTAAAATTATAAGCCTTTACTTCTTGCGTTTCACCTTCTACCAATAAACGACCGTATTCATCAATTCCTACAATTTTTCCTTCAAATAAAACGTCGCTTTTAAAAGTATATTTCTTGTCCCACCTAAATAAACAACCTAAATACTCATTTTTCAAGTCATTCACCTGGTATTGTCTCAGTCTCAAGTATGTTTCTTCTATAGATTTCAATAGTTTGGGTATCAATTCTTCTAATGAATAATGTTGCCCAGTTAGAAGTTTTAACGAGGAAGCCTTTGGAGTTTGAAAGCCCCCTTGGTTAATGTTGAGCCCTATGCCTATAATGGCATGTTCTATGTATTGTCCTTTAATGACGTTTTCAATCAGAATCCCCCCTAACTTATAATGGTTGTACAAGATATCATTGGGCCATTTGATTTTTAATCCGTCATCTAAATATTGATTTAAAAAATTGTATATGCCTAGTGAAATGGCTATATTCAAGTGAAATTGTTCACTTATTTTTAGAAAAGTCGGACATAATACAATAGACAATGTCATGTTTTGATAAGGCTCCGATTCCCAACGATTCCCCATTTGTCCCCTCCCCGCAGTTTGCTCCGAAGTAAGGATGACTGTCCCCTCAACAACTCTCTCTTTTGCTGCCAAATTGCGAGCATAAGTGTTAGTTGAGTGACAGGTTGGCAGGTGTATGACAGGTTTACCTACGAATAATGTATTGAGTGTAAGGTTATGCAAATATTTTTTGTAATTTTATGGCAAAATTAACTATAAAGGATGAAAATAACTAAAGTAGAGCTTAGTTCTAAGGAATTAAGCAAAATTGTAGTAGAAGGGATGTTGGAAAAGAAGGCGTTGGACGTGGTGGTGTTAGATCTAAAGAAAATCAATCAATCAATAGCTGACTACTTTGTCATTTGTTCTGGGAACACTGTAAATCAGGTAGATGCAATAAGTGAATCAATTGAAGAAGTAGTGTATAAGCATATTCAGGAGAACCCCTGGCACAAAGAAGGCAAGGATAACAAGGAATGGATTTTGATGGACTACGTGAACGTTGTGGCGCATGTATTTCGTAAAGACAGACGAGACTTTTATGCATTGGAAGATTTGTGGGGGGATGCAATTGTTACGAAGATTGACCCTGATAATGACCCAAACAATATATATAATTATTAAGTTAATTAATATCCAATAATGAGGATGTAAAAAACAATGAGCAAAAACAATAATCAAAAAAAGAAAAAGCTAACTCCCAATAACAATAAGACACCCCAAAGGTCAGGCTATCAGTTTTGGTTGATTACGGTGTTGATTATTCTTATTGCAGGAATTGCCTATTTCAGTAAAAGTAGTTCGGCTATAGAAATTACTCATCTGAAATTTGATAAAATATTAAGACAAGGTGATGTAGCCAAAGTTGTTGTTGTTAATAAAGAAATTGTAGAGGTAACGCTTAAAGCCGATTCTCTTAAAAAATATGATAAGCTTTTAAAAGAACAACGCTCTCCCTTAGGGTCAGGTCGTGGACCACACTTTAAGTTTCACATTTTATCTGGCGAATCTTTCGAAAAACGTTTCAGAGAGGTGCAGGATGAAATGATAGCAAATAAACAAATTGCTGAAAGCGAACGCATAGGTTATGAGTCAAAGCAAGACTCAGACTTCACTGGTTTTATCCTCAATTGGGGGTTCTTGTTTTTAATGCTGTTTGGTTTGTGGTTTTTAATGCGTCGTATGACTGGCGGTGGTGGTCCAGGTGGACAAATTTTTAACATTGGTAAGTCTAGAGCTGCCTTATTTGACGCCGAAAATCGGGTAAAGATCACTTTTAGTGATGTTGCCGGGTTAGAAGAAGCCAAAGAAGAGGTAAAAGAAATTGTAGATTTTTTGAAACACCCCACCAAATATACCAGTTTGGGTGGTAAAATACCCAAAGGCGCTTTGTTGGTAGGCCCTCCGGGTACTGGTAAAACCCTGTTAGCAAAAGCAGTGGCAGGCGAGGCTGGTGTACCATTTTTTAGTTTGTCAGGTTCCGACTTTGTAGAAATGTTTGTAGGAGTAGGAGCGGCACGAGTGCGTGATTTGTTTAAACAAGCTAAAGAAAAAGCACCTTGTATTGTCTTTATAGATGAGATTGACGCTATTGGACGCTCACGTGGACGTGGACAAATGCCAGGGTCAAACGATGAAAGAGAAAATACATTGAACTCGTTATTGGTTGAAATGGATGGTTTCTCTACCGATTCAGGGGTGATCATACTGGCGGCTACCAACCGTCCCGATGTTTTAGATTCTGCATTGATGCGCCCAGGACGATTTGATCGTCAGGTGTCTATTGATAAACCTGATATTATTGGTCGTGAGGCCATTTTCAAGGTACACTTGAATCCTTTGAAACTCTCTGACGATGTAGACTCGAAAAAACTAGCTGCTCAAACTCCTGGTTTTGCTGGTGCAGAGATAGCCAATGTTTGTAACGAAAGTGCTTTAATTGCTGCCCGTAAAGATAAAAAGGCAGTGACTATGCAAGACTTTCAAGATGCCATTGACCGGGTAATTGGTGGTTTGGAAAAGAAAAATAAGCTTATCTCACCTAGTGAGAAAAAAATTGTAGCTTATCACGAAGCTGGACATGCAGTAGCAGGATGGTTTCTAGAGTACGCCGACCCGTTGGTAAAAGTGAGTATTGTGCCTCGAGGAATCGCGGCTTTAGGGTATGCTCAGTACCTGCCTCGTGAACAATTCCTGCATACCAAAGAGCAATTGATGGATGAAATGTGCATGACTTTGGGAGGGCGGGCAGCCGAGGATATTATTTTTGGCAGAGTATCAACGGGAGCTTTAAGCGACCTGGAGCGTATTACTAAGATGGCTTATGGAATTGTAACAGTATATGGGATGAATGATAAAATAGGGAATGTCTCTTTTTATGATTCTAAAGCAAACTCTGAATACTCTTTTACCAAACCTTACTCAGACGATACAGCTAAAACTATTGACGAGGAAGTAAGAAACTTGATTGCTGAATGTTATGACAGAACCAAGGCTTTGCTTACTAATAAAAAGGATAAGTTAGAGATTATAGCCCAAGAGTTATTATCTAAGGAAATTATTTTTCAAAATGACTTGGAAAGACTGATTGGTAAAAGACCTTTTGAGAACGAAACTTCTTATGAGACCTACACCAAACATACCAATGGGCAACATAATGATGAAAAAGAAGATGATAGTAAGATCGTCAATGAAGTAGTGCAGGAGAAAAAAGTAGATGGAGATGATCAACAATCGGATAATAAAGAATAAATAATATATTTTGAGTGCGCGAGAGAATATTTTAAGCCGTATAAAACAAGCACTAAAAACCCCTACCAAAAATCCAATGCCTAAACCGGATTTTTCGGTAGGGGTTTATACAAAGTCGCAAGAAGAGTATCCAGAAGTGATTTTTGCTGAAAACTTTAAGCAAAATAACGGGGATTTTTATTATTGCGAAAGTACAGAGATGTTTGTTGACACCCTAAAACATGTATTAACTCAACGAGATGAGGAAAATATATACGTATGGGAACGTGATTTGCAAAAAATAGTAGAGGCAGGAGACATTAAGTTTACTTATGATGACACTGATTTTTTGCGTGCAGAAATAGGCATAACTTCTTGTGAGGCATTGATTGCCCGAACCGGTAGCGTGTTGATTTCTTCGCGTCAAACAAGTGGACGTAGACTCTCTATTTATCCTCCTGTACACATAGTAGTAGCGTATGCATCTCAATTAGTTTATGGCGTTAGAGAGGGATTGGCTTTGATGAATGATAAATATAGCCAAGGTGATTTACCTTCTATGATTAGCCTCACCACTGGTCCCAGCCGTACCGCTGATATTGAAAAAACCCTGGTACTGGGTGCACACGGCCCCAAAGAAATTATATTATTTTTTATTGATGACAACTCTGACCACTGATTTCCAAATAGAATCGGGTAAAAAAGTGTTTTTTGCCTCTGATTTTCATTTAGGAACACCTACCTATGAGCAAAGCCGCATGCGTGAAGGCAAAATTGTAAAGTGGTTACGTTCAATTCAAGCAGAAGCCAGTGCAGTTTTTTTAGTAGGCGATATATTTGACTTTTGGTTTGAGTATAAGCGTGCCATTCCTAAAGGGTTTGCCCGTTTGCAGGGTACCTTAGCCGAGTTTACTGATGGTGGCATTCCAGTAATCTTTTTTACTGGTAACCATGACTTGTGGATGTTTGACTACTTTACTCAAGAGCTAGGGGTAGATATATACCATCAGCCGCAAGTATGGACAATTAATCAAAAGAAGTTTTATATAGGTCATGGAGACGGACTAGGGCCGGGAGATTATACTTATAAACGCTTAAAGAAAGTCTTTACCAATAAATTTGCGCAGTGGTTGTTTGCAAGATTGCACCCTAATTTTGGGATAGGGCTGGCTGATAGGTGGTCAAAAAAAAGCCGGGCAACCAATATGAAAAAAGACGACCAGTTTTTTGGCGAAGATGAGTGGTTGTGGCAATATGCCAAAGAGCTTGAAAAAACGATACACCACGATTATTATATTTTTGGTCATCGTCATTTACCCTTAGACCTACCAGTAAACGAAAATAGTCGTTATATTAATTTAGGAGAGTGGTTGCATTTTCAAACTTATGCTTGTTTTGATGGTACAAATGTGGTTCTAGAGGCCTTTGAAAAAGATTTGCCCGGTGTATATATATCAGATTTGACTTAACACAATAGTATATGGTGCTTCACAAGAGAAAAAGAGTATATCTATTGTGCTTTTTATTGGGTCAGTTTGGTGTGTTGGCACCCATACAAGCTCAAACTTACCAGTTCATCAAAAAACTACCGCTCAATAATATCATACACGCCACTTTTGACCGTAAAAAAAATATATATGTAGCTGATGCTGATGGAAATGTAATTCAGTTTGACTCTACAGCAAAAAAAATAAATACCTACTCACCCGAAAAACTAGGGGTTATTACCTCAATGGTCACCTCGCAGACCTTACAACTGTTTTTATTTTATCAAGATTTTCAGGAATATGTTATTCTGGATCGTTTCCTTAATGAAATAATCCGTCAGAATATTGCACTTCCTACTGTAGGTTATGTAAAACAAGCTACATTAGCCAGTGACAATAATGTCTGGATTTTTGATGAAGGGGATATGAGTATTAAAAAGTACAATCCCAAAATCAATAAAATCATTGCTCATACCTCGCTTGACTTATCCTTAGGGGTAAAGCTTAATGAGGTGATACACTTACAAGAACATGAAAACCTGTTATATCTTTTTGAAAAAACTACAGGCATTTGGGTATTTGACAATTTGGGCAGCTTTAAAAAAAGACTACCTTACTCAAATTTACAAAGTTTTAGTTTAGCCAGGAGTTATTTGTATTGGTGGAAAAACAAAAAACTTACTAAAATAAATATCTACAATAAGCAGGAACAGCCAGTAAGCATTGCGCTTGATAATGAACCTAAAATGCAGAAAAGCCGTTTATTAACCCCTTTTATTACTTCTTCTTTATTATTTATTATTACCTCTTCCCAACTGTTAATCTACCAAAAAACCAAGTAGTATCAAGCGCTTAATGTAAGCTTGCTATTGGTATAGTACAGCTTATATTTATCACAATTGCTACCCTCACTTTGAGTGTTTTCCTTCATATACCTACCCCTTATATACTTCTGTTTTATTCGGTTTATGGCGTATTTTTTAAATATATTGGCAATTAGCCAAATATAATTTTTCCATGACCCTCCCTTTACTTGTTTTTGCCTAATAAAATGTGTCTTGGTAATGACTAAATAATGTGTAGTACTTATTCTTTGTTTTTTGTTACATGTGGTATTTGAAAAGTACAGTGTTTTTTATTCTATTAACAGTTTTTTAACATTATGCTTGGATAATCGCTTAGATATTGCCTAGCTTAGAAATAACACTTATTTATTTTTTTATGACTAACCCTCACTTATATGAAAAAACAATTACTATTCACTTTTACACTTGTTTTACTGGCTGTTTTTGAGTTGATGGCTCAAAGCAGAACTATTTCTGGTAAAGTAACCGATGTCAACACGGGTGAAGGATTACCAGGGGTAAATGTGGTTGTGAAAGGTACAACTCAAGGAACCGCCACTAATATTGATGGTTCTTTTACCTTAAGTATCCCTCAAGATGCGATATTGGTGTTTTCGTATGTAGGTATGGAAACCCAGGAAGTAGCCACCAATGGCAAAACCAACTTTGATATTAAGATGTCAGAAACATCTCTTTCTGAAGTTGTAGTGACAGCATCGGGCATCGAAAAGAAAAAAAAAGCCTTAGGGTATGCGGTATCTACTATTGATGGCAGCAAAATTCAGGAAAAATCTGAAAGTGATATTGGACGTATACTAAGGGGTAAAGTAGCCGGCATGGATGTGACCCAAACCAGTGGTATGTCTGGTGCAGGTACCAACATTGTTATGCGTGGTTATACCTCTATCAGTGGCTCAAATCAACCCTTATTTGTTGTAGATGGGGTACCGTTTGATAGCCAAACCAATACACAAGGTAATTTTCAGGATGGGCAAACGCAATCGAGTCGCTTCTTAGACCTTGACCCCAATAACATTGAGAGTGTAAATGTACTCAAAGGATTGAGCGCTACTGTATTGTATGGCGATCGTGGCCGTAATGGGGTTATTCTGATTACTACCAACACCGGAAGCAGCAGAAAAGCTGCCAGAAAAGCAGAAATCACTTTAACTCAATCTGTTTTTGCTACTCAAATTGCATCACTGCCCGACTATCAGGATAACTATGGAGGTGGTTTTTATCAAAACTTTGGATTTTTCTTTAGTAACTGGGGACCAGAGTTTAGCGAAATTAATACAGTAGCTCACCCATATTCAAAGTTTAGCGATGCGAGCTTAAGGGCGGCTTTTCCTGAATTTCAGGGAAAACAATATGAGTACAAAGCTTATAACAGTGTACCCCGTTTTTTCCGTACTGGTGTCACAGCTTCTACCTCTTTAAGCATCAGGGGTGGGGGACCTAAAACTAGCTACAGTGTAAGTTATGGTTATTATGATGACAAAGGTTTTACACCAGGTAACAACCTGATTCGCAATAACTTTAGCTTTGGAGGAAGAACTACTCTAGCCAACAATATTACAGTTGGGGCAACTTTGAATTACACTACCACAAACTATGAAACACCCCCTACTGCATCTAGTCAGGGAAGTAACCCAGTGAGTCCTTCTATCTTTGGTAACATTTTTTATACGCCCATAAGTGTAGATTTGATGGGGTTGCCATACCAAAATCCTATTACAGGTGGAAGTGTATATTATCGTAGTGGTAATGACATCCAAAACCCCCGTTGGACCCTGGAAAATGCATTTGCTTCTCAAGTAGTAGATCGTTTTTTTGGGCAAATCAATGCTACCTATAAGTTTAATGACCACCTAAACCTCATGTATCGTATAGGCATTGACCAGTATACCGAGCAAAATGCGGGTGGACAGCACAAAGGTGGAGTAGTAACGGGTTTTCAGAATGGCTTCTATAATACTTATTCTATAGTAAACCGCATCATCAACCACGACTTGATCCTTTCCTACAATAAAAGCCTGACAGAAGACATTGAGCTAGACGCTATTTTGGGGTTCAATGCTCGTAGAGATGCGCTGGATCGTCAGGGAGTATTCAGTGTCAATCAATCGGTGTTTGGTATTTTTCGTCATTTTAACTTTGACACCCAAACATCTAATCAGTTTACCAGAGACGAAAACCGCTTGGGAGCCTATCTGCAGGCTAATTTTAGTTACAAAAACTACTTATTCTTGAATTTGGTAGGCAGAAACGACTGGGCAAATACTTTAGAAACAAAAAATCAAAGTATCTTCTATCCAGGGGTTAGTTTGGCGGTTGATTTAACCTCTGCCATTAGTGCGCTACAAGAAAGTACCATTTTGAGTTATTTAAAATTACGTGTAGGGTATGGTTCTTCTGCCAATTTCCCCACTGCTTACTCTACCAGAAATACTCTTGGACTTTCTACCAGAGCTTTTCAGCAAAACGATGGTACTTTGATACAAAGTAATTCGGTAGCTAATCGATTGGCCAACCCTGACCTTAAGCCCGAAAGACTAAGCGAGCTTGAAGTGGGTGTGGAGACTCAGTTGTTCAAAAATAAAGTTGGTCTTGAAGTTTCCTTGTTTCAAAAGCGAACCACTAATTTATTGAACCAAACTCAGCTGTTAGACCCCGCAGGTGGCTATACAGTACAAGCCACCAATGCAGGTGAAATAAAAGTAGAAGGAATCGAGTTGGAGGCAAATATTAAAGTCCTATCTATTGGAGGCTTCCGTTGGGATGTTTCGGGGGTACTTACAGCAATGAAAAACACGGTAGTGTCGCTTGCTCCCGGACAAGACCAGGTAATTATTGCTGGCTTTACTAACCGCGGTAACCTGGCCCGTCCAGGTCAACCATTTGGGGCGTTGTTTGGCACCAAAGTGCAAAGAACAAATGGGCAATATACTGTAGCAAGTGATGGTACTTATGTAATTGACCCTACAGCTGGTGTAATTGGCAATCCACAGCCAGACTTTACAAGTTCTTTGACAAATACATTGTCCTGGAATGGGATCACCCTAAGCTTTGAATGGCAATATCAGGGGGGAGGCGATATTCTCTCTTTAACTGCCGCTACTTTGTTAGCCCGTGGCATGACCGAAGATACTAACTTTGATCGACGTCAGACATTTATATTGCCTGGAGTGTTGGCCTCAGATGCTGCCAAACAAAACAATATACAAATAGCAGCCACCGATATGTATTTCAATGTATTGGGTTTGGGGGCAGATGAATTTAAAGTGTTCGATGCCACTCATTTACGCTTGAATGAAGTATCTCTTTCTTATACCCTACCCAAGGCTTTGATTGAAAAGACACCTTTTGGAATGGTTCAATTTACGCTTTCTGGTTACAATTTGTGGTACAATGCTTTCAACTTTCCGAAAGGTACCAATGTAGACCCTAACTCTTTGGGTACTGGTGTAGGCAATGGACGTGGAATTGAGTTTCTGGCTTCACCATCTGCCAAACGGTTTGGTGGAAGCTTAAAACTCACTTTTTAATCAATGCTATTTAAGAAAGAAAAATTTATAGAAAATGAATTTAAAACTAACCTTTTTTATATATACTTTGGTGATGCTGCTGGTGTGCTCTTGTGAGACATTGGACATTAACCCAAAAAATAACCCAAATGAGTTGGCACCCAATGCTATTGAGCCAGACTTACTACTCAACAGTGTACAGTTGGGTATTGCTAATGTATTCAATGAATTGAGCAACGAGGGGTCAGAGCTCACGCGTATGACTCATATGTTTGGACCATTGTATAACAATGCCTACACACCCGAAAACCTTGATGGAGAGTGGAGTTCTTTTTATGCAGGTTTGTTGGCCGATGTCGAAGCGTTGATTCCAGCAGCAACCGAAAAAGAATTATTCACTCATGTTGCTATTGCTAAAATAGCCAAGGCGTATGCTTATACAACATTGGTAGACTTTTTTGGAGATGTCCCTTTTAGCGAAGCAATCAAGGGCAATGAAGGAAATACTAACCCAAAAAGAGATGCTTCAGCTGATATTTACAAGGCTTGTGAGGTGTTGTTAGACGAAGCACTGGCTGATTTTGATAAAACATCTATACTACCTGGCAACGACCTGTTTTTTGGTGGTAACACTACAGACAATGTCGCTAAGTGGAAAAAGCTCATCAATACATTAAAATTTAGAATGTATGTGCAAGTAAGTGCTTCAGGCACCGACCCTTTTGGGGGAGCAGTAGCCAAAGCACAAGCACTGGCCAATGATGCTTCCTTGATCAGTAGCGAGGCAGATGATTTTGCTTTTACCTATGGTACCAACCTGGCAAATCCTGATAGTCGCCACCCATTATATGGTGGCGATTACGACAATGGAGCCAGTGTGTATCAATCTATTGGATACATGCACAGGTTTACTGCTGCTTTTGCCGGGGCTAATTTAGACGACCCTCGCCTGCGTTATTATTTTTATCGGCAAGAAACCACCAACACCACTGATGTAAACGAAAAACGCTGTGTAACTCAAGATAAACCCAGTCATTTTGCTGCCAGCGATGTATTTTGTCAACTTACCGGACCTGGCGCAGGCTATTGGGGGCGTGATCACGGCGACGCAGCGGGTATTCCACCCGATGGTTTGCTCAGAACCATATATGGAGTATACCCGGTAGGTGGTAAGTTTGACTACAGTCAAGACACAAGAGGGAGACAAGGCTCTGGTGCTGGTGGCTATGGCATTGCACCTATTATGTTGTCCTCTTTTGTTGATTTCTTAAGAGCAGAAGCAGCGATTACAATGGGAACTGGCGAAGATGCAAGGGCATTATTTGAAAAAGGGATAAGGGCTTCGATTGCCAAAACAATCTCTTTTGGAACACGCGATGTTGATTATAATAAAGTGTTGTTGAATGAGATAGACGACCCAAATACCAAAGAAGATGATGGTCCTGATACCTCTCCAAAACAAAAGTATGAGCCAAGCACTACAGCTATTAACAACTATGTAAATGCTTTATTGGCTGGCTATGACAACCCGGCAAGCTTAGGCTACACCAACCCACTTGATGTGGTGGTTTCAGAGTTTTATAAAGCTGCCTATGGCAACGGAATAGATATTTACAATGCATTTCGTCGTACTGGGTTTCCCTCACGCTTGCAACCAACTTTGATTGAAGGCTCAGGCGAAAACGGTGCCTTGATGTTTTACCCAGCTGTGTACATCAATACTAACTCCAACGCTGTACAAAGAGTTTTTGGCGAAAAAGTTTTTTGGCAAACCTTAAATGGTCTAAAGTAAAATTGGCAAACAGCCCCCGCCCTGAGTTCAATGCCTCAGGGTGGGGGCATAGCAAAAAAGACATGAAAAAAATTATATATAGCTTTGTATGCCTTATTGTATTGGCAACTTTGATGAGTTCGTGTAGAAAAAATGTCAGCCCTCTTCCTGAGGCCAGGGCGGGAGCAATGGTATTGTTAGAGGCTGTAAACACTTCTTTGTTTGATGTGCAGGACTTGCCCAACGCGAAGTATACAGGTACCTTGAGAGACCCACGCGGGAATGTAGCATCCATGGAGGTTTATGCGAAAATTACTCGATCCACCACCGCATTTTCAGAACTGAAGTTTGTCAAAAGTATTACCAATGTAAACGGTGATTTTGAGATTACAGCTTCAGAGGTAGCTATAGCCGTGGGTACTATAATTGATACGTTAAAGGCAGGAGCTACCGATGATCAAACGATCAACTTAACCAGTGCTACTGATTTACAGGCAGGCGATAAAATTGATTTTATAAATCGAGTAAAAGACAAAGAGGGTGTAGAACATCAAATATCAGACATTAGCCAAAACCTTAATGGCAATGTGGGGCAAAGGTCTGCCTATGATTTTACTACCTTCGTTTCTTGTCCTTTTGTCGCAACCAGTGTAGTGGGTACCTACAGCGTAGTAGACGATCCGTTTGGTGCGGGTTTAAACAATGCCACCAGAAAGATTACCATTGAGTCTGGCTCAGGAGCAGATAAATTTATTATCAAGGATATTTTTGGACATTTTGCCGCAGGTGGAGCAAAAGAAGATAATAATTATGATGTGGTAGTGGGTGTAAATGCATCCACAGGAGCTGTTACCATTGAAAAGCAACATGCCTGGGATCCAGCCTTGATTAATTTAACCACTACTGATGGTACAGTCGAAGGAGTAGGCTTTGCGCTCACTTGTACAGGGGCTATTAGGCTCACTCTTACACATCGGGTAAGTACCAGTACTTATCCTGATACTTATGTGTATAATTTGCAAAAAGACTAACCAAGCAATTACTTGAACATATCAATAAAAAACCACCTGAGTCTTTACTTTAGGTGGTTTTTTATGTCTTATTCCTTATTACCCTTCTTTCTGTTTTTCCAACGCTCCCTTCTCCGTTTTTGCCTTTCGGCTTCCATTTTTTTAAACTTTTTCCACTGCTTTTTATCCAGCACTTTTTTCACGCCCTTTTGGTACCTGATACGTAAATCCATCATCTCTTCCCGCATCATCTGGCGATCGTCTGAGTACTGCTTGCGTGCAGCCTTCATTTTGTCCCACATTTTTATATTTAATGCCTTTATTTTGCCTGCCTGGTCATCACTTAAGCTAAGTGAATCCTTCAGGCGTACCATCATTTTGTCAAGGCGTGCTACACGTTGTTCTGGAGTCAATTTTTGACGCTTACGTCTATGTTCACCTTGAGCCAATAGATCATTGGAAAATAACAAGCCCACAAGAAGTAATAAAGTAATTGTAAGAGAGTGTCTATTCATAATGCATAATTTTTTGAAAAGCCTAATAAATTAATTAGACCCTTGGATGACGCAACTTATTCCCTTAAGCCAATATTTTTTAGAATAAGGTATTTCTATTTAATTGTAATAGGCATGCCAGACACCATAAAAACGGCCTGGTTAGCTTTCTGAGCTATGTATTGGTTCATCCAACCCTGCAAATCAGTAAACTTGCGTCCCACTTCTGTGTCAGCGTGCAACCCCATGCCTATTTCATTACTAATGATAATACCAGTAAAATCTTGTTGAGTGAATAAATCAAACTCTTGTTGCGCCTCTTTAAGTGCTTGATTTACATTATATTGAGTGTCACTAAAAAAATTAGTAAGCCAAAGTGTTACACAATCCATCACTACAACCTTGCCTTGCCAGTTATGCTTACTGATATACTTTTCTTCTTCTATGTTTACCCACTGCTCGTTGCGGTCTGCCTGGTGTCGCTCTATTCTTTGTTGGTGGTCTTTATCCCAAATTCTCGACGTAGCCAAATATATTGGTTTTGGGCTAAGTTCTAGAGCAAGACGTTGGGCATAACTACTCTTACCTGAGCGTTGCCCACCCGAAACATAATAAATGTAAGCCATTGTTATTTTATATCAAGGTTAAGACTTCTTTTTCTTAAAACCATAGGGACAATGTCTGCAACCATTTTTGCAGCAGTAGCCTCGCGCCAGGTGATATTTGGCCGTGAAAACATAAAAACCATTTTCAATGTAATAATCCTCATTTTCTTTGAGTGGTTTTTTCATCTATCAAAATTTTGAGTTTATTTAGGTATAAAAAGCAGCTTCGCATCTTAGTAAAATGTTATAACCAAGCACAGGAAAATGATAAAACAACAAGCCTGTTGTTCGAAAATGTTTTACTTTTTACGTAAATCACGGGCTTTAATTTCATACTTCCACATTTCTTTACCTTTACTGTCCAATACCTTCATAGTAAGCACCCGATTACGACGAGGACCTTTTACCTCCATTACGGCAAAGTTACGTACCCCCACATAAGTGTTAGGCACTCTTAGTGTGTTTTTTTCACCCTCTCCCCGTTTACCCGAAGCACCTGCTGTAAAAGGAGAAATAGTGACATCATATAAAGGGTAATGGGTATTTTGTTCCAACTTGCTCAACTCGGTATGATGGCGGTCACCGGTAAGAAAAACAACCCCTCGTACATTGGCTTCTTTAATGGCTTTGATTAACTTTTGTTGTTCTACCTTGTATTTTGAGTAGTTTTCTGCCCAATACGCTTTACTAAAATCAGTATTGTTTAACACCTGACTACCCACCACCACAAACTTAAAACTTGCCCTGCTATACTTGAGGGCTTCAACCAGCCATTGTAGTTGACGATCACCCAGCATTTGAGGCTTTTGCAATTGTGGATTACTGGAAGTACGAAAGTAGCGGTTATCCATCAAAAAAAACTGCACATCATTCCACGTAAAAGTACCACTAATCCCCCCAGCAACCCCATAGTTAGGATTCCCCCAAAACAATTTAAAAGCTTCAGTAGTCAGCTCTTTGTTCCAAAACGAACCATCAGAGTTATCAGGGCCAAAGTCGTGATCATCCCAAGTAGCAAAGTGGTGTACACTGCCCCACAATGGTTGTAGTTCGGGCAACGACCGGGTATGCGTGTAACGTTGCATAATACCCGTGCGCGAATTCCAATCTACCTCACGTAAATATACATTGTCGCCCCCCCAAACCATAAAATCAGGCTTTTGATCTAAAATAGTTTTAAAAATATGAAAATCGCCCCCATAAGACTTACCTGGACGGTCAACCTCAGGCTCATTGACATAAGCACAGCTGCCAAACACAAACTTAAAGGGGGGTGGATCAGTACGGTATTGCCACAAAGTCTGGCTTTGAAACTTCAGTGGATAAGGACGCTTTACCAGTCGGTTGTTGATATACAACTCATAAGCATATTTTTTACCCTGCGACACTTCAGCCACCACTTTAGCTACAAAACCAGTCTTAGCTTTGGTGAGCACTGCAGGAGTACTCATTTTAGTTTGAGGTTTACCCTCCTCCCAATATTTAAAGTAAACTTTTGCGGCCTTTTTGGTTTGTACCCACAGCAATACCTCTTTCATAGTAGAGTAACCGACCATAGGACCCGATTGTAGCAACTTGCTTTGTGCTACAAGCGTAGATGTAGACAACACAAAAATACAGAGCCAACCAAATTGTTTAATAACAGTCATAATGCAACGTTTTTGAATGTAAACTATACAATGGTCAAAAATAGTAATTTACTGAGAGTACCTACCGTAAACATTTAACAAAATCAGGCAGCTCAAAGATTATCAAATAAAAGAGGGAGGACAAAATAAAAAAGAGGTGCCCACATGGTGTAGCACCTCTAACGGATCATGTTAAAGCAAACACCTTTAGCTAACATGTATCATTTAGTATAAATTATGTAATGGTTATATGGTTTGCATTGTTTTTTTGGGACAAAATTTGAGATTTACTAATTTGCGTCTGGTTTTATCAGGTTGCAAGGTTTTACTTGCAAATTGACGTATTAGAAAGTGTGCACTCAAATTTCTGCTACTGAATTGTTGAAAAATAGGGGTTTTATGTGTGAAAATTTCAAATACAATAAAATCTAAGTTATCAAAGTAGCGTTTTTATTATGAGTCACACTTGATTTTACTCTAAAATTTTAGTAATTTCATATCAATTGTTATAATTGTATGAAAATATTGACTCAAAAGTAATATTTTATTTTTATATATGCAAATTTGATAGTAATTAATTATGTTATTAGGTGAAAAAATTAAAGCAGCTATAAAAACCAGAGGGGCAGATGCCGCGGAAGTAGCAGACTATGCGGGTATCAGTGTGGCAAGTTTGTATCGTATTTACAACAAAAACAGTTGTGAAGTAAAATACCTTACCAAAATTGCAGAACACCTAAGGTATCCTATTATGTATTTTTTAGAGGATGAACCAGAAAATATGGTCAATGAAGATCAGGAGCCTTATTTGCTTACCAGCAAAAAAGAAGGCAGTGGTTTAGGTATGGGAGAGTTGATGGAGTTGGTAAAAGTATCGGCAGAAGAGCGCAAAATGTATTTAGACATCATCAAAGATTTGTCATCAAAAATAAAAGAATAACATCACAAATCAGATGCAACACATTTTATTTAACTCTCAATTTTGCAATTAGCCAATGGCAACAGACGCCTTATCCACCCAAAAATGTCCACACTGCCATAGCAAAACATTGGTCTTAGACAAGAAATGTACTGAGTGCGGTTTTCCCGTAGAAGGAAGCAAAAGTCAGCAGGACACCTTCTTGTCTAAAATCAAAAAAGCCCGGAAACGAGTACAAGAGGTACAATCATTCGTAAAATGGGCCATCAGCCTATTGTATTTCATAGGCATGTTATACATTTTTATTTTTTTGAGGCTACAAGTACCCTGGGGTGCCAAATGGGCAGGAGTGATGCTAGGCATGCCTTACATTACCTTAGGCATCATTGCCTCACGCTACAAACCACGCATTATCTTTATGGTCGCCCTGGCTTTTTACCTGTTTACCGAAATTGTGCTACTCCAATACCTCCATTTACCCGTATCATTATTCAATCAATTGTGGGCAAAAATAACCGTAGCCAGCATACTAATCATAGGAAGCATAGCGGCTTACTATAGCGATAAACTAAAACAAAAAGCAAAAATTAGTTAGGCGATGAGTCAAACAACGACTTAAGCTCTGTAGCATCATTGGGCTTCATTTTACCTGCCAAAATCAGCCTCAATTGTCGGCGACGCAACGCCCCGTCAAACAAAGCAATTTCCTTCTCTGTTTCAGGCACCAACTCAGGCACCATAATAGTATTGCCAGACTGATCTACTGCCACAAAAGTAAGGAAAGCCTTATTAGTTTCACGCATGGTGCCCTGTGGTATATTACCTGCAGTTACCTCCAGATACACCTCCATCGATGAATTGAACGCACGAGATACATGTGCCTTAATTGTTACTACATCACCCAAAGCAATAGGCTCTTTAAACGAAATGTTATCAACCGAAGCAGTCACTACTATCCGGTTAGAGTGTTTTTGAGCCGCAATAGCCCCACAAATATCCATCAAATACATCAAATGTCCCCCCATGAGGTTATTCAAAGTATTGGTGTCATTAGGCAAGACCAGCTCAGTCATAGTGGTGAGCGATTCTGACGCCTTTTTCTTATTGAGTGCCATATTTTATAAAAGTTTGAATAAAAATTTTACAAAGTTAAGGTAAAAGCCTAAAATTTAGCATTTATATAAAAAGAGGGATAAATTATTACTTGCTTAAAAATTATAAACAGATTTAAGTTTTTTGGACAAGCCCTTTGAAAATAAGTTGGCCCCTCGTTGCGATAAATGTTCTTTATCTTGCCAAAAGTCAGGAGTACTTTTTTTTCCAAAATAATTACCGTAATCCCAAAAACTAACATTTAAATCTTTTAATATTCTTGTCATCAATATATTATCATCTTTACAGG
The DNA here is from genome assembly GCF_947493425.1 of uncultured Microscilla sp. GTDB lineage: Bacteria > Bacteroidota > Bacteroidia > Cytophagales > Microscillaceae > Microscilla. The sequence goes on from NZ_CANLRP010000051.1 coordinate 28,531, forward strand.
CATCTTGATAATAAGGACTATTAATAACCAATAACTCTTTATTGTTTTTTTTACAGAAAGAAACAATCTCTTTCAAGTAATACATTGCTAAAGGATTTAACTTAAGTAGTGTGTCACAGGGTGTAGTATGGGTTAGTTTCTCTATTCTTGTTTGCATTTGTGTTTTGTTTAATACAATGGGCTCATATCCAGTAAACTTCTTGTAATTATATTCAGGTAAGAAGTAATGCTTGATTATACTAAGAGGCTTGTTATTATAATCCAAAGACCAGTAAAAACTGTGTAAGGGGTTTCTCCACCCTGAATGATCAATACTTGTAGCAATGGTAGTAATATGATGATATTTATGGGCTAGATGCATAATATCATTACCATCATAACTTTTATCAAAAAGTTGTTGAGGATCTATGTTTACAATTACAAGTTGTTGTTTTTTAATAGGTAGTAACTTTACTAGGGTAGACGTGAAGGCTAAGCCTTTGCCATCAATCCCCATATTAAAAGTTTGCTCAGATATTAATGTAGTATTGATATGGCGATTTGCACGTGAATTGCCAAAGATAAGTACTTTCATAGAGTCTTTAGCAGCCAGGTAGTGATTGAGTTTACCAACTTTGTGACCTGAAAAAACTTGATTACTCAAACCACTAAGTGATATAAAAACCAACTTGTCTAGTAAGTAGCTGAATATGGCAATTAATATAACAAGTTTAACTATCCGTAAAATGTTTGATTCAGTCATTTTGAAGTTAAAATTGAAAGTAGATGAAGTTTTCTGAGTTGGAGTAGAATAGCGTCAGCATTAAAATAAGCAGCGTAATCCAGCCAATTAGTTTTATAAGACTAAAGTCTTTGCCTATATTTTCCAATGGTATTTTTTTCTTGAATAAAAAGAAGTCAAAGCTTACCCCTAAAGTGAGAAAAAAAGATAATTTTATGATCAGGTTTAAATAATTGTTGAAATTTAGAGCAAAGTTCATCTCAAATAATTTATTAAGAATGAATAAAGCTGATTTTAAGTCTTTAGCCCTGAAAAATACCCAAGCTACCAAGACAATCAAGAAAGTATATAAACAACCTACCCATCCAAATTTTTTATCTCTCGTATTCAATAAAAATCTCTCAAAAATCAAGGCTATACCGTGTATACCTCCCCAAATAACAAAATTCCAGGAACTACCATGCCATAACCCTCCCAAAAGCATGGTAAGCATTAAGTTGCGATAAGTGATCGTTATGCCTTTTCTATTGCCTCCAAGCGAAATATATAAATAATCACGAAGCCAAAAAGAAAGTGAAATATGCCACCTTCTCCAAAATTCGGTAATGCTTTGGGAGAAATAAGGAAGATTAAAGTTTTGATTGAAATGAAACCCCAATAGTTTAGCACTACCAATTGCTATATCAGAATAACCTGCAAAGTCAAAATATATTTGAAACGCGTAAAAGATAGTTGCAACTAACACAGTGGTTGAATTTTGTGCCTCAGGGTACCCGTATACACTATCAACGTATACCCCTAAACTATCAGCAATCACCATTTTTCTAACTAAACCAATAAATATTTGGAAAAGCCCTGCTTTAAATAATTCGTATTTGAAAATACGGGGGGCATTAATTTGGGGTAATAAATTTGTGCCTCTTTCTATCGGCCCTGCAACTAACTGTGGAAAAAAGCTTACATAAAGAAAAAAGCTTATTATGTTTTTAGATGGTTGTAAGTTTCCTCTGTAAATATCAATTGTGTAGCTTAAGGTTTGAAAGGTATAAAAACTTATCCCAATAGGTAAGATTAAGTTCAAAGTGATAGTATCAACTTGCCAGCCCAAAAGCAATAACATGTCTTGCAAAGAGGATGAGAAGAAATTGAAGTATTTGAATAGAGATAGTATCCCAAGATTGGAAACTAAGCTTGCAATCAGCCATTTTTGCCGTTTAGTCTGTTGCTGAGTATGAAATATTTTTAAGCCTATTAAATAATCTACCAAAGAGCTAAAAATAATCAAAAATAAAAAACGCCAATCCCACCAGCCATAAAAAATATAACTGGCAACAAGTAGCAATATATTTTGGTGTTTTAGTTTGGTAAATAAGCACCAATATACAACAAACACCAGAGGTAAAAAAATGATGTATTCTAATGAATTAAACAACATATGTTTATGCTCAATAGTACCTTAGGAATTGTTCAAAAATAAATTTACACTCTAAGGGGTGATTTTTCGCCTTGATACTTCGTTATTTTTATTGCCCGTAGCGCTGCTATGGGCGCAAAAAATAGCCTCGTCTCAAAACAAAACCTCTACCTCAAGAATGGTAATTTAATTTCTCACCATTCCTTAGAAGTGATCTTGTTTGATAAGAAACTACACTAATTGTACAATGATAATATTTGTCAAACAGTCTAAAACAAATGAGATATCTTTGATTATAGGGCATTTAAGAGTAACCTGTCAAAACAAATGTTCAACACATAATAAGTCAGTCAAGAGGACTTTGATTGTAATACTTTTAAGGTTTTATTAAAGCAATCTAACATTACTTTGATAAAACAAAGGCATACCCCTTGTGCTTGAAAACCTCAATTTTTTTAGAACTCAACATGACCTTCAGGTATTTTAGAAGTAAGGCAAGGTACAAAGATAAGATAAAAGCTTGAGGTTTTAATGCCTACTTCAGAAGATTGCCGTTTACATACATCTCAAAGTCTATGTCTAAATGCATATTCCCCAATTTTCTTATTACTTCTTTAGACAGGTGTACCCCTGGAAGGTTGCCATATTCGGCAAAGTCGTAAGTATATACTTGAATACCCGCATTAGCTACCTCGGCGAGCCTTCTTACACCCTCTATGTCAGCTTCTAGCATATCCAAAAGAGTCGTAAGTTTCTCTGTCATATAAACAAAACCTTCTCGAATAGGTTCAAAAGTAAAAGAGCTATACCTGTGTACCTCATTTTGGTTAGATGAGTTTTTTTTAAGTTGCCCTTTGCTCCAGCCTTCCGTAGCTTTAATGGAGGTCATTGCCTGCAGTTCTTCAAAAGTTAAAGTATCAGATGCTGCGGCAAACAATACCCCATTGCCTTGTTGGATGTATGACCACTTTGGGCGAGAACATGACACCGAGTCAATGCAAATAACTAGGTAAAGATGATGGTCTTTGATAGGAAAAAATACTTTAAATAGTTGCTCATCATCGTCGAAAGTGAGATGAGAAATTTTAGGTACCTGGTTTTCCTGTATTACCTCAAGTTGGGTAAGGCATTTTCGGGTAGACGACAAGAATTTTTTTGAAGCCTCTATACGGGCGCCCTTCGCTACGCTTTGTTCTTTATATGATGGTGTACTCATTGGAAAAGGAACGGAGCAATGTTTTGAATTTATTGCTCCATTTAATTTTTTGTGAAAAAACTATTGAGCCACCCATACATCCTCACGGTGGTTGCCATCTTTGGCAAAAAGAACAATCCGCGCTGGATTAGGAATTAATACTAATCGGGCAATATCATAAAAATCTGAATCTACCACTACACCTTCCTGATAATTAGCCACATCATAGTCAAACGAACCATTATCCTTTTGTCCGGTTTTTAGGTATTTGTTGGCAAGATAAGCAGTGGGTAACAACACATCACTATCTGGGCAATGCTTGTCGTGTACCCCTTCAAATATAGATTCCAGATAGTCACCATATTTGTCAACAAAAGCATCTTCCAGGTCATGCAGTTCCTCCTCTACTTCATCATAAGAAGTGTCTGCATAACTCAAACGACCTAATTCCATTTTTTTTTCTACCAGAGTAACCAATGCCTGGTCTAATTCTACGATATCCATTACTGCAAAATATTTGAAATGACAATATTGAAAGTTCAGAGAGTATCCTTCCCGAGCTTTATATAATTTTATATGAAGTGTTAGCCATTGGACAAACCCCAATTGTATCTGTAACTTCATATCATATTGCAAAAATAGACATTTTAATTCTAAACAATAAAATCGCCTGCAAAGGTTTAGTTCAAGTAAGGTTAAAACCAGGTAAGTGCTTGACAATACTAACAGCTGTCATCTAAATAGTAGGTGTAGGCAAAGCGCTCATTAAGCATGTTTAGTAATTGCATTATTTTAAGTAGTGTTTTCTAAAGGAGATCCAGCGAAGGGAAATTGTTTGGGAAGTATATTTTCCTTCAACGATTTGGAAACAAGCATCATAAACCAAAATAGTACTTATTAATTATTTGGTAAAAACTTAGTTTTGAATCTTATATGCATAGAATGTATTGGATTAAATGAATTTTTTGTATTCTTGGTTAAGATACTACTGAAAATAGGACAAAAATCTTATTTTTGCTTCAAGTTATAAAGATTAATGTGGATTCAAAATATAAAAGTTCATGGAACAAGCACACGATTTTTTGCCAATCATTGGTACCGATCACTTAGAGTTTTATGTAGGGAACGCCAAACAATCAGCCTATTTCTATCAGAGTGCATTTGGCTACCAGTTAGTGGGGTATGCTGGTCCCGAAACCGGAGTACGTGACCGGGCATCTTATGTATTGAAACAAGGCAAAGTCCGCTTGGTATTGACTACAGCCATGCATCCCGATTCGGAAGTGAGTGAACACGTAAAAAAACACGGAGATGGAGTAAAAGTGTTGGCTATTCAAGTAGAAAATGCCTACCAAGCGTATGAAGAAACCGTCAAAAGGGGCGCTAAGTCTGCCATTGAGCCGCATACTTTGACCGACGAATACGGCGAAATTAAAATAGCTGCCATTCATACTTACGGCGAAACTATTCATAAATTTGTGGAAAGAACCAACTATAATGGCGTTTTTATGCCTGGTTACGAACCACGTGAAGGTATCAAAGCCAATCCGGTAGGGTTAAAACACGTAGACCACTGTGTGGGCAATGTGGAGCTAGGCGAGATGGACAAGTGGGTGAAGTTTTACGAAGACGTAATGGGCTTTAAATTACTACTTACCTTTGACGACAAAGACATCTCTACTGAGTACACCGCCCTTATGTCTAAAGTAGTGTCTAATGGCAATGGATACATTAAATTTCCTATCAATGAGCCCGCTGATGGACGTAAAAAATCTCAGATTGAAGAATACCTCGATTTTTATCAGGGAGCAGGTGTACAACACATTGCGGTAGCCACCGATGATATTTTGCATACTGTAAGCGAGTTACGCAATCGTGGGGTAGACTTTTTGCACGTACCCGACAACTACTATGACGACCTGGAACAACGGGTAGGTAAAGTAGATGAGGATATGGATGATTTGCGTAAACTCAATATTTTGGTAGACCGCGATGATGAGGGGTATTTACTACAAATATTTACCAAACCGGTAGAAGATCGTCCTACTGTATTCTATGAAATTATTCAACGCAAAGGAGCCAAATCATTTGGTAAAGGAAACTTCAAAGCATTGTTTGAAGCCATCGAGCGCGAACAAGCAGTAAGAGGCAATTTGTAAAAAAACACTTTTGATAATAAAAATGAAGAGAGAGGAGCACTGGCTTCTCTCTTTTTTGTTATTTTGTTTTCACAAATAGATTTTTCAGTTATCCCAGTCTTGAGCTTATGACCCTCATCATCTCCAAAAAAAAACCCTTTTTTCCTATCAGCGAAAACCTGCGTACTTACCTAAACGGCTACGGTCGTCATTCTGAATTTTCGCTCAACTACAACGATCTCCTTCGCTATACCGATACCTTTCCGCTCGAAGATCGCTATGGCAAAGATACCCTCTGGGAAACCGTTATTTATCCCCAACATATAGTACAAGAGCTACACAGTGCATTAAGTTTTATTTATGCAATATTAAAAATGGATGGTGACAAAGCCTTGTCTAAACACCTCTATATCGATCGCATAGACTATTGTCGTTTTGCCAACTCTAAACCTTTCAGAATAAGGGTTGTCAATCAGTTCAACGACAATTACGATTATTTTTATGTCAAACAAGCCGATGCTTCGAGAGTATACGGGCTAGAGTTAGAGCACATTCTTTCACCCAATCGCATCAACTATTTAGTATATAAAGATACCCTCATCGAAGAGCACATTGCGGGCATTCCGGGCGACACTTTTATAGAAACTTACCTTACCCGCAAAGACGTAAACAAGGTGCGGATAGCCAAAGAGTTTATCAAATTTAATGAGCGTTGTTTTGTAAAACTTTTGGGCGATATGCGCTCATATAACTATGTAATAGACATTACACCTGATTTTGAAGACGAACAATACCGGGTACGAGCCATTGATTTTGATCAACAAAGCTATGAGGGGAGACATAAAATGTACCTGGCGCAATTTTTCAAAGAAAATAATGCGGTTGTAGAATTGGTACAAAACCTGATCAACCCTGAAACCCTCGCGCAATACCAGTTAGAAGAACGCACCCTGATGTCGAGACGGGTAAGACAGGCACACCAACGTATGCATCATCTAATGAGTAGTATGCGAAAAGATACCCTTTCGAAACCTGAAAAGGTGACCCAGTTAAAACAAGAAATGAAAGATTATCATAACGAAGAGCGTTTTTTACAGTGCAAAACTATGGGCGATATTGTTTATTTGAATATGCAACTATTATTGGTAGAAAACCTCAAAGTAGACTAAACCCTGATACCCATCCACAAAATATCGTCGCGTTGCTCAGTGTTGAGCATGTGGCGTTGAATAAGCGCAAAAAGGCTGGTTTCCTGCTCTTCTATAGGCAAGGTGTGCAACTCAGTTAAAATATTGCGTAAACGTAAAGAACCCAATTTTTTGCGTTGATAGTCGTGCTGGTCAGCCAGACCATCAGTACCCATATACAGCATACTGCCTGTAGGCAAAGCCAGCTGATGATTGACAAACGATTTGTTTTTTGCCTGGGTACCACCTATCGACTTTCGCACCCCTTTCAACACCTGTATTTCTTCACGGTTGTTTGGGCGTAGGTAATACAAAGGGCGTTTGGCACCTGCGTACACCAACTGCTTTTGTCCTTCTGTAGTTTTTCCCAATACCAATATTCCTATATCCATCCCATCTATCGAACGGGCATCTTGTTGGTGCAAAGCAGTCAGTACTTGTTCGTTTAGCTGGGTAAGAATGCTTGCAGGGTCGGTGTTCCTTTGTTGTAGAATCAGTTTATCTAATAAATTATGACCTATCAGGCTCATAAAAGCACCTTGCACACCATGACCAGTACAATCAGCAAAAATTACTATAATTTTGCCCTCTATTTTATTGATCCAGTAAAAATCCCCTGACACAATATCTTTGGGTTGATAAATAATAAAATGTTCAGGTAATAGTTGGCGAACCAATGCCACCGGAGGCAACATGGCTTGTTGGATAGTAAAAGCAGCCCGTATATTATTCTTGATTTGCTTGTTGCGGGTTTGCAGTTGATCATAGGCCTTAGTAATGACCGATTCGCCCGATTTTAGACGATGGTTTAAAAACTTCAGCTCTTGATTGTTGGTTTCTATCTCGGTTTGTTTTTGTTGCAAATGCTGATTGACAGCCCTTAACTCTTCTTGTTGTTCCTTGAGTTCTTGATTAAGGGTATTTTGCTTCCGACTACTTTTAAGTAAAAAAAAAGAAAACAAAGAAACAGTCAGCAAGCCAAAGCTAATGATGTACAGATAAATGCTTTGTTGGTTGATTTGTCGGTGGTTGTCAGATTTAATCTTTGCCTCTTTTTTGCTATACATATACTCCAGCTCATGCTGAATAAGCTTATTATTGGCTTTTATTGTAAGCAAGCTATCCTTGTAAGCAGCATATTTTTTTTGATACTCCAAAGCCTGAACAAGCTTACCCTGTTGCTCATATATGCTACTCAATACTCTATAAATGCCCTTCGTTTCCTTTTTAGTGCCTAGTCTCAGTGATTTAGTTAACGCAAGTTTGCCATACTTTTTAGCTTTTTCCAACTGCTGGTAGCGAAGATAATGCTGACTCATTTGTAGTAACAAAGCTACATATTCAGACGTTTGGTCTTGGATACTCATGAGTTGATGACTCTTCTCAAAGTTGGCAGTTGCATTGAGCGTATCCTGGGCAAAAGATTGTAACATTGCCAAAAACTTCAGTGCTATCCCCTCTATAAGAGGTACTTTGGCTTTGCGGGCATTTTGAATGCTCCACCTGGCGTACCTTTTTGCCTTGTCATATTTTTTTTGGTGACAATACACCTGCGCTATATTTACCTGGGTTAATCCAATGCTTTCAGTTGCTTTCCGTTTTTGGTCAATTTTCAACGCTTTTTCAAAATATTCCAGTGCCTTGTCATATTGTTCGATAGTTTCATAAATGGCCGCTATACTGCTTAAACTGGCACTAATCATTGGGTCATTTTTTGATTTTTCGGCAATGCGTAAGGCGTTAAAGTGGCAGTCAATCGCCTTCGTATACTTTCCTTGGTCTTGGTACATCCCCCCCAGTTTATTGTATACATTGCTTACCCCCTTTGTATAGTCAATGCTTTGAAAAACTGCCCGTGCTTTTTGGGCATACTCGATGGCTTTGGGGTACAAGGTTTTTAAGTGGTAGTAGTGGCAGGCGTTACTGAAGGCTTGCCCCAGTTGCATACTTTGCTGGGTGGTGTCAGCTACTCGAAGAGCAGCCAGCGTATAGATTTTTAGTTGATGGGTATCTTTTTTGGCCCAATATAACCGAGAGAGTGTATTATAAAGGCGTAGTTTGACAGTATCGCTTGATGTTGCGTTTAACTGATTTAATACATCAGCTTCTGACGATTGAGTCCACCCATCAAGAGGTAAACTAATCCACCAGAATATAACGCAACAGATATAACGAAAAAGACCGCCTCCCATTCAAAATCAATTGTTATAAGTTTGTATAAGCAATTTATAAATTTTCAACCAAATAAGAATGTTTTTGTTATATATTGAACCCAGCACTTCAGCAATTGTGAGTGTACCTAGTATTTTTGTATGCTACAATCATTTTCGCAACTTGTGTTGGCATATCAAAAACCATACTTTTCGCAAAAATTTTGGGGTACGCAAAAATACTGCGTAATAGGTGTTGAACATTGTACTATGATACAACCAAATCTTAGCATAATGAACACAATCAATCAACACGATATCCTCATCAACCATTGCCTTATTCAAGTACCTACAGCTACCCAAAACACTTCACACCAGGCCAATATCCAGCAAACAATGGGTACATTGTCATCCAATTTTTTGTATTATGGTTATATACCTTCCCAACAAGCTTATGAGGCAATGACACAACTGGCGAAAACCTCTCCGAAAATGCTTCATCAATGGTGGCAAACTTTAGAGAAAAGCCTTAAAAAATCTAAAGGAGTTGATAAAGACATTGGGAAATACATTGTGTATCAAAACTTTCCTCAAGAAGTACTAGACATGTCGCAGTCGGAATATTGGATCAGGCAACTTTTTATTTATTGGGGAGCAGACCTTACCAGCGTACGACAAGCGCCCATCCCACGAGCGCCTATGTTTGAGAAGGTAGACTTTAAAGTGCTACACCTGGCTCGTTCTTTTGCTCTTGCCAACCTATACGAAAGTTTGCTATTAAAACCAGCCGTATGGATAGCCACCGAACAGCAAGAAGTGCAATGGTTTGTGCAACAGGAATATACAATGAACGCAGAAATAAAATTTAAAGAAAACCTCGTTTTTGCTGCCATTACTTGTATGCAATACCACCAAACATTGCCATTGTCTACTACTACCGATGTGCTTAGGCTTGCCACAGGATTTTCTGAAGGAGATATCTCACTCAAAACCAATAGCAAATTTAAACTCTCCCGTAGTCAGCGAAAATATGTATTGGAAGTGTTGGCAGGGGTAAAAGACCTGGAAGAAGGAATCATGCGCCACAAAAACAAATGGATACGCTTATTTCATCAGTTGCACGTTGGCGAGTATGCAAAAAAATACCCAAAAATCTATCAAGTAGCTCATACCTTACGAAACGGAGGAAAATACCCTACTTTTAACTCTAATGTAGAAAACTACCTGGCCACATCAAACACCAAAGCATTGGCATTGCTTGCCCAGCGTCCGGGAGAGTTTGCCCGTCGCATTGCTCATGTGTTGAGCGTGTTTGGTGACGCAACTTTGTCCCATTTTTTGCCCGTACTGCACAAGCTCGAAACTATTAAATTGTTGAAATTAAAACGGTTTTTACGTACTGCCAACAATCGTAATTATCGAATATTTACCCCTAAGGGGAGTTGGAAAAAAGCCCAGTTTGAATTGAACGAAACCCAGATAAAACCGCACCATATTCAGCAAATAGTCATGGCTATAGACCAACTGGTGAGGCAACGGGTAAGCAACAAGTTTGGCACATCATTTTTTTATACGCCAGACATTGCACACATAAAATTGCCTGTAAACAATGCAGAGGCAGTTTCTCGTTACCCAAAAGGAACTGTTTTTTATATTCCTGACAATATTCGTTTTATTCGTTCAGTCACCTATTGGCAAGAACGTTCGCAAACTTGTTGGATGGACAATGGCTGGAATTTTTTTGATGCCAACTGGCAGGCAAAAGGGACTTGTTGTTGGGACACTACCTGGGAGATGGACAAAGCCGCAGTGTTTTCGGGCGACCCGGTAAACTCATACAACAAAGCGGGTAAAGCTGGACAATTGATTGACTTATACCTTGATCAGTTGGTGGATATGGGGGTACGTTACGCAGTGTGGAATATATTGTCATATAACCGTATTCCGTTTGATGCTCTGGAAGATGTGCAAGGTTTACTGTTGTGGGGCGAAAAACCTCAAACTGGTAAGTTGATAGAACCCTCAAGGGTCAATTTTTCTTTTCCTGTAACAGGTAAGTCTTTGACCAAATACATCTGTTACATCGATTTATTCACTCGCCGCTTGGTATTGATGGACAGTAGCCTTTCGGCAAGTGTAGGATCAGCTCGAAACAATGCCACACGCTTGCAAAGCAGCATGCCAGCTATAGTAGAGTACTTTGATGCCTTACCTTCGTTGATGGATATGTTTGAGGGGTTTGCCGTGGCTCCTGCTACTGACGCTATGAAAGTAGTGTATACTGATGAGCAGTTGCCGATAGACAATGAACCTGCTTTTGTGTTTTTTCCTAAAAACAAGGACAATACCTATGATCCGGTTTCGCTTGAAGCATTGATTAGCGTATAAAATAAAGCCGCTTTTTTTGATTATTCAAAAAAGGCGGCTTTATTTTCCTGGTAGAATAAGGTGCGTTTAAAATTCTGTTGTTGCTATGACATAGTGAAAAGAATAAATTAGAATTTGATAAGTTTCTCTACCTGCTCACGTAGCAATTGATTGTATAAGTCGTTGGTAATTTTGCCATCTTTTAGATTGGCTTCTACACGAGGTAGTTTTACCCGCATGCCCAGTAGATTGGCACCCAAATAACTTAAAATATCGGTCAAGTGGCTCAAAGCCAGCGCACTGCCTTGCATACCCGAAGACAAGCCCACCATTGCCACTTTTTTGTCGTTAAACTTGCTTGGGTATTCCAGGCCATCTATAAAAGCCTTTAGTACCCCTGGAAAAGACCCGTTGTATTCGGGTACTACAAATACAAACTTATTTCCTTGGGCTATTTGCTGACTGTATATATTAAAATCGTTGTTTTTACCTGCATTGCCATACAGTGCCGAAAAAACAAAGTCTTTGGGTAAACCCTGCAAGTCAATAATGTTACTTTCTGTGTTTTGTTCGGCAAGCAAACTTTGATAATATGCCGAGACCACCCGCGAAATCGATTGATTTCGATTGGTGCAAGAAATGATTGTAATCAAGTGATCAGTTTTTTTAATGATTGTGTATATAGGTGAGATTTCCCTACAGCTTAATTTTAAGTGGAGATATTGTATAGCCTTTTTCTCGTAACAAATGTAATACGCCTGATTTCCCTGGCAAGTGTCCGGCACCTACTGCAATGAAAGCACTTTTACCCGACTTGAGCAACTCCTCGATCTTAGGAATCCATTTTTTGTTACGCTCTACCAACAATGTTTTGAGTTCGTCTTCACTGGCTGTTTTTTGCATTAACTTATGTAGCCCATCCAAGTCTTGTTGTTTATACATTCTATTCAGCTTAACGATTTCTTGCGAAGCAAGGCTGTCCTTATCATACACCATCTCCAGCAACAGATCTACTTGCTTATCTAATGGCTTGCCATCATAAAGCACCTTTATTTGATCTTCAACTGTTTCAAGGGCAATTAATTTTTTGTTGAGGTTACGAGCTGATCTTTGAAAATACTCATCCATAGAGCTATTGCCCGTCTTTTCAAGATTCATGTTCAGTGTTTTTGCGTACTTTTTCAGCATAATCATCTGATAAATAGCAATGGGCTTAAAACTACTAAACAACTGTACACCTGTGCCCATGTACTTTCTTAGGCACTCATCGGTGGCTTTATAGTCTTTTTCGCTCATCAATTGATTGAGGCGTTTATTAGGCATTACACTTGCCATGGCCACCTTCATCATATTAGAGGCTTCTATCAAAATCTCTCCTGCTACAATATCCGCTTTTTTTAATTTATCTAATATGATTTTATTCTGATTGATAAAGCCATAGTCGTGCAGGTGATGCGTGCCAAATAAATAAGTTGGTTTTTTAACGCCGGGACCTTTTACTTCCCAAAAGATAGATTTAGCTTTTGGGAGTGTGTCTTGTGCCAAGGTAGGCAAAGACAACAAAACGCTGAGGATGCTGAAAATAAATAATTTAGTATGCTTCATTCTGTGTAAAAATTATACCTGTACAATGATCAAAAAAAACAGCAAAAGTAGTACATCAACCATTACACTCACTGCCTCATTGCAAAGGTGAAGTAGTTTCGTTGTGACATAGTGTATACCATTTAGGCTAGTGAAAGTGACCCTGCTGCATAATGAAATACACTGCTCATTAAACTACAATGCTTACTTGTGCTTGCGAGGAAAAAATGTGCGAAATATGACCATAAATACCGCTGATAGTATAAAAATAGTCACCCATTTAAAAACACCTGGTATTAAGCGGTAACTAATGACCATTGCACAAAATAAAAACATGAGCATAGAAATTCGATTAATGCCATGCATTACCCGAATATTAAAGTTGTTAGGGCGATCAGGATCATGCTTTCGGAAGAAATATCCAAATACAGCTCCCATTTTAAAGAAATCAGTGAACTTACTCATAATCTATGTTTATTTTTATAGATACAATCCGTTGAGCAGGGTAAAAGTTTTCTGTTTCCCTGACTTTATACGCAAATATCAGTAAATCTTATCACTAATAGCAGTATTTTATCAATTTTAACCATTGTATAGAGCCTGAATTTAACGCAAAAAGCGACTTTGTTAAAAAATAAACAAACGAAACTTTTAAGGTGTATATTGTCGTATATAAGCTTAAATATAGAATTATAAATAATTAATTGTTTATAATTCCAAATAATACAACTGTTTTTTGTGTTGTTGTGAAACCATTGATCAAACTTAAAAATTACCTCTATGAACCCACAAGAAAAACAACTCTGGGATAAAATCAATAACTATTCATTTGATGCAGTAGATGCACCTTTTCCTTTCTCGGCACGCCTCATGCGCGAAAATGACTGGACTGAAACCTATACTATTGAAGTGATTCAGGAATACAAAAAATTTATGTTTTTGGTTGCCGTATCAGAGCACTCGGTATCGCCCTCCGATCCTGTAGACCAAGTGTGGCACTTGCACATGATTTATACCCAATCGTATTGGGAAGAGTTTTGTCACGGAATTTTAGGCAAGGCAGTACATCACAACCCCACTAAAGGAGGCAAAGACGAGCGTAAGAAACATGTGAATATGTATGACCAAACTGCAGAGAGTTACTTTCAATACTTTGGTGAAACTCAACCCGCTCATATTTGGATAAATACTCAGGACCTTTTCAAAGAAATACATTATCGTAGGGTAAACATGCACCGTAATTGGGTGATTCCCAAGCCTCAATTTGTACGTAAACATTGGCATTTAGCCCCTTTACTTACCTTGTTTGCGTTATTTTTTATGGCAAACAGTGGAGGAGATATTGCTGGAATTATATTTTTTGTAGTGTTTATTGTTTTAATAGCTATAGCCGCAGCCAGTACAGACAAAGGAGGGGGAAGTGGAGGGGGAGGCTGCTCCAGTGGTGGATGCTCTTCTTGTTCTTCCTGTTCAGGTTGTGGTGGCTGTGGAGGTTGTGGTTGAGTATCAAGCAATTCACGCAAACCCTTTTCTTTTGCTTAGGTACAAGAAAAGGGTTTTGTTATTTAATCTAACTTTTAAATACTACGTAAATAAAACCTAAACCTAATAAATAGATAATACAATGGTGGCAGAACATCAACCCCTCTGGGAAAAAATTCAGGCTTATAGGTTAGATGCTGTAGATGCATCTTTTCCTTTCTCAGCACGCCTCATGCGAGAAAATGGCTGGACTGAAACCTACACTATTGAAGTGATTCAGGAATACAAAAAGTTTATGTTTTTGGTTGCCGTATCAGGGCATTCTGTATCACCTTCCGATCCTGTAGACCAGGTTTGGCACTTGCACATGATTTATACCCAGTCTTACTGGGAAGAGTTTTGTCACGGAATTTTAGGCAAAGCAGTACATCATAACCCCACCAAAGGAGGCAGAGACGAACGAAAAAAGCACGTCAATATGTATGACCAAACTGCAGAAAGTTATTTAAAATACTTTGGCGAACCCCAACCTGCCCATATCTGGATTAGCACTCAAGATCTTTTCAAAGAAATATACTACCGCAGGGTAAACATGCACCGCAACTGGGTGATTGCTAAGCCTCAGTTTGTGCGCAAACGTTGGCATTTGGTGCCTTTGTTGGCATTGGTAGCCACCTTGATAATGGCAAGTGATGGAGGTGCTGTATTTGTCATTCTTTTGGTGGTAGTGGTATTTATTGCCTTAATTGCCTCTATTGGTGGCAATAACAATGGTAAAGGTGGAAATAATAGTTCTGGTGGTGGTGGGTGGTTTTTTGGTTGTGGAAGTAGCGACTCTGGCAGTGATTCCGGAGGTAGTGGCTGTTCTTCTTGCTCCAGTTGCGGTGGTTGTGGAGGCTGTGGGTAACATTAAAAAGGGTATGAGACGTATAAATAATCTTATACCCTTTCTGACATTTTATTGAAACTTTCTTACTTTTAAAACTTCTCCTTCAAAAACCTCGCAGTGTGGTTGTTTTCCAAACCAATCAAATCTTCAGGCACTCCCTGAAAACAAATTTGTCCTCCCTTATCACCACCTTCTGGACCTAAATCTATGATCCAATCGGCGCTTTTAATTACTTCCAGGTTGTGTTCAATCACCAGCACCGAATGCCCTTGCTCTACCAATGCATTCAAAGCCTTGAGTAATTTCTTTATGTCATTGAAATGCAAACCGGTGGTAGGTTCGTCAAAAATAAACAAGGTATTGCCTTTGCGTGCATTACGTTTGTCCAGAAAAGACGCGAGTTTCAGACGTTGAGCTTCTCCACCACTCAATGTGTTCGACGATTGCCCCAAGCCTACATATCCCAGACCTACTTCATACAAAGGATTCAATGCCTGTACAATTTTAGGCTCATTTTTAAAAAACTCCAGGCTTTCTTCTACTGTCAGGTCAAGTATTTCGGCGATGTCTTTGTCATTGTATTTAATATCCAGAATTTCTTTCTTAAAACGCTTCCCTTTGCAGCTTTCGCAAGTAAGGTATACATCTGCCATAAACTGCATTTCAATTTTTACCTTGCCTTCGCCTTCGCATACTTCACAACGTCCCTTGTCTACATTAAAAGAGAAATGGGCAGGTTTATACCCTCGCTTTTTGGCAAGTGCTGTGTTCGCAAACAAGTTACGGATAGTGTCGTAAGACTTGGTATAAGTTACTGGGTTTGAGCGCGAAGATTTACCAATAGGGTTTTGATCGATAAACTCTATCCCTTTTAAGGCCTGAGTATCGCCCTCCAGACTTTGGTATTTACCTTTGGTGCTGCTATAGTCTCCATACATTTTGGCAAGTGCCGGATACAAAATGTCTTTGATAAGTGTAGACTTGCCCGATCCACTCACCCCTGTTACTACCGTCATTACCCCTAGAGGAAAACGCACCTCTACATTTTTTAAATTGTTTTCTTCGGCACCCACCAAGGTAATAAAAGCACTTGCCTTGCGTCGTATTTTAGGCATGGCAATAGCATCTGTGCCATTTAAAAAATTCAAGGTATGTGAGTTTTTTCCGTTTTGGATAGGAGCATCCAGAGTCCCTTGGAATATTAACTCGCCTCCACCAGTACCTGCGTTGGGCCCAATGTCTATAATTTGATCAGCCTGACGCATAATATCTTCTTCGTGTTCTACCACAATCACTGTATTACCCAGTGCCTTCAGGTCTTTCAATACTCCAATCAATCGGTGGGTGTCGCGGGGGTGTAGCCCAATACTTGGTTCATCTAATATATACATAGAGCCCACCAATGCACTACCCAAAGCAGTAGCAAGTTTAATACGCTGATACTCTCCCCCCGAAAGGGTAGACGTCAACCGGTTGAGGGTTAAATACCCAAGTCCTACCTCGTTAAGGTATTTGATACGGTTATTTATTTCGGTAAGTACCCTTCGGGCTATTTGTTGTTCATTGGGCTTAAGCGCCAGGTTTAAAAACAATTCCCGTAAATCTTCCAGTGGCATCAATACCATATCATTGATATTGTAATCAGCTATTTTTACATAGCTGGCGTCTTTGCGTAAACGGGTACCTTGACAATCGGGGCAAGTGATTTTGCCACGATAACGCGACAGCATCACCCGGTATTGTATTTTGTGACTTTGACTGGCAATATGTTCAAAAAAAGCATTCAAGCCTTGAAAGTGTTCATTACCTTCCCACAAAAGTTGCTTTTGTTCCTTGCTTAATTCCCGGTAAGAACGATGGATAGGAAAGTCGAACTGTAGACTGTTTTGAATCAGTGGTTGGAACCACTCTTTCCGCATCTTTTCAGTCGACCAAGGCACAATGGCATTATCGTATACCGATAAGTTTTTGTTAGGAATCACTAGGTCTTCATCAATGTCAAGCACACTACCAAATCCACCACAACGTTTGCAGGCCCCATAAGGGTTGTTAAAACTAAAAAACTGTACCGTAGGTTCTTCAAACTTGATTCCGTCAAGCTCAAATCGATCAGAAAACTCTTTTACCTCTTTTTTCAACACATGAATCATACAAGAGCCTTGTCCTTCATAAAAGGCAGTTTGTACCGAATCGGCAATACGAAACTGATTGTCTTCATCGTCTTTTTTCACCACATTGCGGTCTACTAATATAAACACTTCCTGACCTTTGAGCGCCTTTATTGCTGCTACATCCTCTAGTAGTTCTTCAATAAACAGAGTGTCTCCATCTACTAATAAACGGGTAAACCCTTTTTGAAAAATAAGTTTCAATTCATCTTCCAGGCTACGTTCTGGTGCTACATTTACTGGAGCTGTTATTAGTAGCTTTTGTCCTTCCTCATGTGACTGTATATAATTGACTACATCGGTTACGCTGTCTTTTTTTACCTTGTCGCCTGATACTGGAGAATAGGTGACGCCAATGCGGGCAAACAGAAGCTTGAGGTAATCATATATTTCGGTAGAGGTGCCCACTGTAGCGCGTGGGTTTTTGGTATTACTTTTTTGTTCTACCGCAATTGCTGGTGACACTCCCTTGATGTATTCTACTGCGGGCTTTTCCATTCTACCCAAAAACTGCCGTGCATAAGAACTTAAACTTTCTACATACATGCGCTGCCCTTCGGCAAATAAGGTGTCAAACGCGAGCGAAGATTTGCCCGAACCCGAAAGCCCGGTAATGACTACAAACTGGTTGCGTGGAATAGCAACATCTACGCCCTTGAGATTGTTTACTCGTGCTCCTTTGATAATGATATGATGTCGGGGGTCAAGTTGGTCTACATTTACCTGCATTGTCTTTCCTTTTTATAATAGCCTCGCTTGTAAATTTTATAAACAAACCAAGAAAAATTGGTAAGATGGGTGTTGAAATAGTATTTTTGCTAAATAGCTGTTAGCAAAAAGCAAATATACATTGTTTTTGGCTAAAACTCATTTAATTATTTGGCTTTCGCCAATGAATTTGCTTACTTAACTGCCCGAAAAATAACCAAGTCTTCTTGGCTTAATGCTTACGATAAATATTATTTGAAAGCCCACTGTCTTTAGTAGTGGGATGAAAAATAATTGCCCGTGAAAGGGGCAGAT